>JALNXV010000351.1 GCA_023230175.1 Candidatus Cloacimonadota bacterium | reverse complement strand
CTCCTAGTGTTGCTCCATACTTTACATGAGTTTTTAAAAAATTAATGTTACCTTTAGGGAACTTACTTCTTGGATTTAAATCATTTGTAAAGACCATAGATGGACCACAAAAGACAAAATCTTCAAGTTCTACACCCTCATAAATTGACACATTATTTTGTACTTTAACATTATTTCCGATTTTAACGTTATTTCCGATATATACATTTTGACCTAATGAACTATTATCACCTATAGTAGAATTTTTTTGAATATGGCAAAAATGCCATATTTTCGAACCATTCCCAATAATTACTCCTTCATCAATATATGAAGATTCATGTACAAAATAACTCATTACTAGAATCTCCCCAAGAAATCAGTTGTTGAGCCTTTTAAAAGTGGTAATTTTACTGGTTTTCCTTCAGCTGCAGATTTATAAATCGCTAAAACTAGTTCCAATGCATTTCTTCCATCAACAGCGGAAACATAAGGTTCTACGTTATTTAAAATTGATTCTATTGTGTTCCTGTATAGAGGTTTGTGACCGAATCCATATACATTTGGAGGATTTTCATGATATACCTGTTTAACTTGAGATGAGTTATCAATTTCATCGTTAAACATCCACTCTTCTATGATATTTACAGATTTTCCTCCAGCTTTAACTGTGCCGTTTTCACCAAATATATATAACGTTTCTTCCAAATTCTTGGGATATATAGTTGTTGTTCCTTCAATTATTCCATAGGAACCATTCTTAAACTTAATTAATGCAAGACCCATGTCTTCAGTTTCGATAAAATCATGATTTAAATTGTCTGTGTAAGCAAAAACTTCATCGATATCATCACCCATCATCCACCTTAACAAATCAATATTGTGGATACATTGGTTCATTAAAGCTCCCCCATCTTGTTTCCACGTTCCTCTCCAAGGAGCTTGAAGGTAATAGTTTTTACCTCTATTCCATCTAATATGTGCAGTACCGTAAAATAATTTTCCAAATCGATTCATTTCAACTGCTTCTCTTATTTTTTTAATAGATTTATTGAATCTATTTTGATGACATGCAGAAACTTTTACATTATATTCTTTGGCACTAGTAATGATTTTATCGGCATCCTCAATCGAAAGTGAAATAGGCTTTTCAATAATAAGATTTATTCTATTTTTTATACAATCTATTGCAATAGATGAATGATTACCACTCTCAGTAGCTATTGCTATCAAATCAATATTGTGTTCTTTAATCATATCTTGATATTTACTGTAGATTTTAACATCAGAATTCAATTTATGTCTTTTTATTAAGTCTTCTGCTTTAGATGTCTCTAGGTCACAAAGAGCAACTATTTGCAAATCATTTTCTAGTGCCGCTTGAATGTGATTAGGTGCTATTCTACCACAACCAATTAAAGCATATTTTAATTTCATATAAACCTCCTCTATAATAAATCTATATTTTCCCTATCAAGTATATTTTTCATTGCATTTTTTGTATCAAAAACAAATTTTGAAGATTTTTGAACTAATTCATAATCAATGTTAGTATGTGCGGTGGTCACAATAACGATATCATACTCACTCATAATTTTTTCATTAATTTTTCCTAATCCAAATTTTACTTTTCCTTTATACTCGTACTCTTTAATAAAAGGATCATAGAATTGAATATTTCCGTTCAATTTTTCTAGTTCATAAATAACTTCTAACGCAGGGCTTTCACGATAGTCATTAATGTCTTGTTTATAGGCAACTCCAAGAATTAAAATATTGGATCCCTTAATTGATTTCTCAAATCTATTAAGTATTTTACTAACCCTTTCAACTACATACTCAGGCATTTTATCATTAATTATCATCGAAGCTTCTATCATAGATGTATGGAAACCAAATTCCCTTGCTTTCCATGATAAATAATATGGATCAAGTGGTATACAGTGCCCCCCTAATCCCGGCCCAGGATAGAATGCTTGAAAGCCATATGGCTTTGTTTTAGCGGCTTCGATAACTTCCCAAATGTTTATTCCCATTTTTTCACTTAATATCGCAAGCTCATTTACTAATCCTATATTGACATTCCTATACGTGTTTTCAAGAATTTTCTCCATTTCAGCTACTGCAGGTGACGAAACTTTATGTATTGGAGCCTCAAGTATGCTTTCGTACAAAAGAGCAGCTAAATCTGTGCATTTCTTTGTAACACCTCCAACAACTTTGGGAGTATTTTTTGTTTTATATGTGATATTTCCTGGATCTACTCTCTCTGGTGAAAATGCTAAATAAAAATCAACTCCACACTTTAATCCTGTTGATTGTAGAATTGGTTTAATCAACTCTTCGGTAGTTCCAGGATAAGTTGTAGATTCAAGTATTATTAACATATCTTTGTGAAGATGAGGTAATATACTTCTGGTTGAAGCTTCAACATAACTTATGTCAGGTTGCTGATGTTCATCAAGTGGCGTAGGCACACAAATGCAAACTACATCCGCACTTGCAACTTTATCAAAATCAGTTGTAGCTCTAAGAAAGCCATTATTAACAATCTCAGTTAAGTCTTCATTTACTACATCACCAATATAGTTCACACCTTGATTTACTAAATCAACTTTTTCTTTTTGGATATCAAATCCTATTGTTTGATATCCAGCTTTTGCTTTCTCTACTGCTAAAGGAAGGCCAACATATCCTAATCCGATTACACCCATTACAGCTGTTTTATTTAAAAGTTTATATTTAAGATCACTCATTTTTTTCCTCCATTTTTTAACTACAGAAACATGTTTCTCATCTAAATATTGATTTGCGATTATTAATTATTTTATTAAATATTTAATTTCTAAACCGTTCCCATCATCATAAACTTCTTCATATCTTCTAATCATTCTAATTCCATATTGAACAATTGCGTTATCATACTTTTCATTCAGTAATTTCTTTATTCCTAAATACGGGAAATTTACACCTGCAACTGCTGATACAACAATAGTTGCTGTTAGTCTAGGGTTTATTTCCATTAACTTTGGCTCATTATTGTAATTATATTTAAAATCAATTCCAATGTTACCATCTAAATTTAAATATTCACATATTTCTATAGCTTGTTTTATGGCATCTTCTCTGTATTCAAGTGTACATCCAAGAGGAATACTACTCGAAACCAGAGAATTATATCTACCAACAACATGAGTAGTTTTTCCATTATCAACTAACAAATCAACACTATACTCATCACCAGGCAAATACTCCATAACTACCATTTCATCCAACTTATCTTTCTCTTGAAGTGTTGAAATCAGTTCATCGTAACTTATGTAAAGAGAGTTGGGTTTAGAATTTATAAATAACTCATACTTAGATACTTGTGGATTTACGATTCTTATACCACGACTTCCATTTCCTTTTGTAGTTTTTATACAAACTGGCTTATTTGGATAGTCTAACTTTTTAAATGCTTTGATAACCTCATCTAATGTTTTTACAGCATAATATTCGGGCAGTAAAATATTAGATTTGTTTAAGGAATCAAATAAGTTTCTTTTGTCATTTGCTATAAGCAATTTTTTTTCTTCCATAACTGATATTTTGATTCCTAATTTTAGGAAATCAGTTTTATGCGTTGAGAACTTACTTAATTCTCTAGTGACAATTGGAATAATGATATCAACCTTTTCATTGCTGCAAATGTCCTTTATCTTATCAATAAAGTCATTGTCTTCAGCCTTGGGAACTTGATAGAACTTATCAACTAAACTTTTCCCTCCACAACTAGGATTCATATCAACTCCTACAATTCTAATATTTCTTTCTCCATTATTTTTTAGGCACTTAATTATACCAGGAGCACCTGGAGCACCAGTACCTGTTAAAAGAACTGTGATATCA
>JALNXV010000350.1 GCA_023230175.1 Candidatus Cloacimonadota bacterium | reverse complement strand
ACATCATGGGCTTGAATAGCTTTTTGTTCTTTTTTTTCAAGGATTTCTTCTTCGATTTCTCTCATATCGTTTGAAATATGGGAGAGTCCTAACATTCCACTTTGTTTGTTGAGGATATTATTAACTTCATCTATTGTATATGATAATTGTTTGACAAGATGGATTGGGATAGCCGGGTCAATATCTCCGCAACGAGTACCCATCATTAGGCCTTCAAGAGGAGTAAAACCCATAGATGTGTCAATTGACTCACCTTTATTGATAGCAGTGATTGATGCTCCATTACCAATATGGCAGGTGATAATTTTTAAATCTTTGATGTCTTTATTGAGGTATTCAGCTGCTTTTAGGCTGACGTATTTATGAGAGGTGCCATGAAAACCATATCTTCTGATTTTATGTTGAGTATAAAAATCTAAAGGTAGGGGGTAAAGGTATGCTTTTGGTGGCATTGTTTGATGGAAAGCTGTATCAAATACTCCACATTGGGGGGTATTTGGCATTACTGCTTTTACTGCTTCTACTCCCATTATATTTGCAGGATTATGAAGTGGGGCAAGAACGCAACATTCTTTTAATTTAGCCATAACATCATCGTTTATTTTAACAGCATCTGAATAAAATTCACCTGCGTGTACTAATCTATGACCAATGGCACTAATCTCGTTAACATTTTTAACTACACCATGGGTTTCATCCATAAGATTTTCTAAAATTAGTTTAATGCCTTCTTTATGATCTTCTATTAACATTTCTCTTTTTTTCTTTGTATAAGCTTCACTTTTATATGTATAAAGGGCGGTTGTTTCCCCTATTCTTTCCACTATACCTTCTGCTAAAACACTCTCTTCTTCCATATTGATTAATTGAAATTTAATGGAAGAACTTCCACAATTGAGGACTAATATTTTCATTGACACTCCTTTTAGTTTAATTAAAAATTATTTTTATTTCTTTATTCGCATTATCTATTGAATCTGAAGCGTGGACTGCATTTTTAGTTACACTATCAGCATATAGATATCTGATTGTTCCGATATTGGCTTTATCCGGATTTGTATCCCCTACGAGAGTTCGTAAGTCTGTTATTGCATTTTCTTTTTCGAGAATCACAGCTATTGTAATTCCTGAAGTCATAAAGTCTAATAATAATTGAAAAAATGCTTTTTGCTTATGGATTTCATAAAATCTTGAAGCAAGATTAGTGTCCATTTGTAACGATTTTATGCCTTTTATTGCAAATCCATTTTCTTCAATTATAGTTAAAATCTTACCGGTAAGTTTTTTTTGAGTTGCATTTGGTTTGATTAAGAGGAGGGTTTGATCCATTAAAGATGACCATTTTCTACGTAATCTATGGTTGCGACTTTAATGCTGACATCTCTGCCAAGAGTATTACTCATTTGAATTTTATGCTTTAATATTTCAATCCATATTTCGTAAACGTTTTTATCTTTTACGTCTCTGCCTATGTAATATTTAAGCATCTCAGGGTAGAAATCATCTCTATCACCATCAATCTTGGTAATGATGTATTTTAAGTTTTCATTTGATACTTCATAATCTCTGTATCTTACATCTATTATACCGTAACCTAATTTTAATAACCCGTCAAAATTTACTTGAATATCATTTTGAACATTTGTCATTATTGCCTCCTAATATTTTTATATCAATTTTTATAAATCATTGTAGTTTGTCAAGAATTGAATTCTTTTTTTTTGTGTTTTCTTTGATTGTAAATAAAATATTAGTTACAAGAAAAAATAGTTGCCTTTTGAATCATAAAAATGATAGATATTATTGTGTCTTTTATGATGAATTTTTAGTTTTTGTTTTACGATTTTAACACTAATAAGCAAGGGACCTCCAAGATGCTTTTTTCCTTCTTGGAGGTCCCTTGTTTGTTTTTTGAAGGTTTTTTTAAAAAACTTTACTTGACACTTGAATTGTTGAATAAAATATGGTTAAAAAAAAATAAAAAAGAGGTAATTGAAATGGCTATATCTCAAAGAGCTAAAGAGATTCAAGCTTCTCCCATTAGAAAGCTTATGCCTTATGCCATTGCTGCAAAAAAACGTGGCATTAAGGTTTATCATTTAAACATAGGTCAACCGGATATTGAAACCCCGGAAGCTATGATGAATGTTTATCATAATTATTCTGAAAAAGTCTTAGCTTATGGTCCTTCTCAAGGTCTTGATGAATATCGTCAGTCTTTGGTTAAATATTTTGATAAATTTCAAATTTCTGTTAATGAAGAAGATATCATTGTTACAACTGCCGGTTCTGAAGCTATTATTTTTGCTATGTATGTTACTTGTAATCCCGGAGACGAAATTATTGTACCTGAACCTTTTTATACAAATTATAACGGGTTTGCTACTATGGCAGGCGTAAAATTAGTTCCACTTACTACTTATGCAGAAACAGGTTTTGCTTTACCTTCAAGAGAAAAAATAGAAGCTTTAATTACAGATAAAACTAAAGCCTTTATGTTTTGTAATCCGGGAAACCCAACCGGAACTGTATATTCACGTCAAGAAATGGAAATGCTCGGAGAAATTGCTCAAAAAAATAAGATTTACTTAATATCTGATGAAGTCTATAGAGAATTTGTCTATGAAGGTGAAAAATGTGTGAGTGTTTTAGAACTTAAAGGTTGTGAAGATTATGCTATTGTGTGCGATAGCATTTCAAAAAGATACAGTGCTTGCGGTGCCAGAGTAGGCTATATTGTTTCTCGTAATAAAGAATTAATGACTGCAATCTTAAAATTTGCTCAAGCAAGACTTTGTCCTCCTACTGTTGATCAAATGGCAGCAGCAGCTTGTGTAGATTTACCATATTCATATACTGAACAAATACTTGAAGAATATAATAAAAGAAGAAATATTGTTTTTAACGAACTTCAAAAAATTAATGATGTCGTTTGCGTAAAACCACGTGGGGCATTTTATATTATTGCGAAATTACCAATTGAAGATGCAGAAGATTTTATTATTTGGCTTTTAGAAAATTATCAAGTTGATAATGAAACTGTTATGGCAGCTCCTGCTGAAGGTTTTTACGCTACACCCGGTCTTGGAAGAAATGAACTACGCCTCGCCTATATTTTAAACGAAGATGATTTGAGAAAGGCAATGAATATCTTTATTTCAGGACTTAATGAATATAAAAAAATTAAGGGATAAATTTGTGGTTACAGGCTAATGATTTTGTCTGATACCTATTTTTTGTCAGATAAAACATTATGCCTGTAACCAATTATTTATGAAATATACGATCTCAGGTGCTTATACCTTTGAAGAAAAAATTAAAAAATCTACCTTTATAGGTAATCTTCATTATGCTGAATCTTTCGAACAAGCACGTGATTTTATTCAACAAATAAATAAACTTCATCCTCAAGCTAATCATAATTGTTATGCATACATTATAGGTAAAAATGGAGAAATACCTTTTAATTCAGATGCAGGAGAACCTCCCGGAACTGCAGGGAAACCTATCTTAAATGCAATTTTAAAATATGACCTGTCCAATGTATGCCTAACTGTTACAAGGTATTTTGGAGGTGTTAAGCTTGGAGTTAGAGGGTTAATTGATGCTTATGGTTATATTGCTGAAAAAACTATTGAACAAACAAAAAAAATACCTATAATTGACTTTTATAATTACAATTGCATAATGGCTTATGATTTTTATAATGTTTTTTTACATAAAATTCAAACATTAGATTTGACTATTACTGATACTGAATTTACTGATCTTGTTTCAATTAAATTGAAGGTATCTGAGTTTGCTAATGATGAATTTAAAGAATATATATCTGATTTACAAAATGCAGGTAAAATAAGCTTAAATTAATGTTGTGCAAGCAAGGATGTTCGC
>JALNXV010000349.1 GCA_023230175.1 Candidatus Cloacimonadota bacterium | reverse complement strand
TCAATCAATTGTCCTTTTTGTGAAAGTGCTTTAACTCCTGCTTTATCTCTGCTCAAAGCTAACCGTTCATATAAAGAAGAATCAAATTGTCTTTTTAATTCCCGCAAACTCCAGTTATTTTCGTAAGATTCAATTTCATAGAATTGTCTTTCATCAGGATTATCAATCCTCATAAGAAAAACATAATGTGACCAACTCAAAACAAATTTTGCAGACACTGTCTCCGATTTGTTCCCGGAAAAACTCGAAGTAATTGAGGAGTTATCTAATCTGAATTCTGCAGACACTGTCTGCGGAATTGAATATATCTGATAAAAAATTTTGAAATTCAATAAGTTACGCTCCGAAAAACCTTTCCCGAACTCTTTGGTTAATTGCTCCGAAAGCAATTTTAAAACCTGTTTTCCATAAGATGCCCGATCTTTTCCATCCTGCAAATTTTCTACAATTAATCTGCCGATTTCAAAGTATGTATAAACCATTGTTGTATTGACCGTTTGGACAATCTTTTTTCTGGAATCTTTTATCAACTCCTTAATGTCACTGAATAAATTTTGATTTAATAATTCATTCATTATCTAAACCCCTTCGTTTTTTAAAGCCTCTTTCATATCATAGCAAAATGTGCAGGTCTATGATCAACTAAGCCTGTTTTGAGGTCTTCTGTATATTGCTTTAAGAATAAAAGGTTTCATATCTTCAAATAATCCTGCCCTAAACTGCCACTTGTTTTTTTGACCAGGTGTTGGTATTGTAGTTCTGATTTTATAATAAAATAGTCATAAAATGGCTTGAATTTGATATCTTCAAGAAGTATGTTTTTAGATGCTGACAGAAAAATATCTGTATAAACAACTAATTCTTTTAAAAATTCTGATTTGGTTTCTATGTTTAGATGTTTGCTGAATAGTCCTCTCTTAGGTTTTTTAATCAGGTTCATTTCTATTAAGAGAGGTAATACTTCATCGATGGCTATATGTACGGCTCTATTACCTCCGTAGATGGCACAAAGTTTTTCTTTCAGGTAACTTTTGTTTAATATTTCCTGAACTTTAAATCCTTTGCTAAAGATGATCAGAATGTCATACACGATAGGATATGTCAGACAGAAAAGGCATAGTATAAGTGTTTTTCTGTCATTGATATTTAAGTCGTAGTAATTATCTGATTTAATGTAAATGCGGTATTTATTTATTATTGATTCATTTCTTTTGAGAATTATACAGGTATTATTTAAAGATTTTTGTGCTCTGTTTTCTCCGGATGTAAGTTCTTTAATGTGTTTTAGTATCAAATCCTTATCAATAACAGATTTATTAATGTATTCTCCGAGTGCTGTATCGAGTGTGTTGAGTGAGATTCTGTTATTTATTCCAATAAATTTATTATTTTTCATTTATCCTCACAAAAGGTACAATTACTTCCCACAGATGAGAACCGCCATGAGTGATAACCGTATGGTTTTCCTGATTAAAAGCACTGTTATCGCTTAAGTATAATGACATATTCTTTAATCCATATTCTAAGAATGGATGTTCTTTTATAAATGATTCTTTTAATATTTCATTCTCAAAATAAATATGTCTTTTACTTCTGCTTAGAGTTCCAACTTTATCTTTAAGATTGAGGTTTTTTACGCCTTTAGCTTCTATGTTCCCGTGATCTGATGTAAGGTATATACAAAACTTTTTTTTCAATAAATCCTGGACTAATTGTATAATGTTTGATTGTTCTATCCATTGAGCAGTAGAATTTTTCAATTGAACATTGCCCAGTGAAGCTCCGTGCATAACATCATCCAGGTCATTGCAGACCAAACCTAACATACTAATTTCTTCAGAAATTTCTTCTATATCTAAATTATTTGCCACACCAAAGCGATTATAATGTATTTTGTGAGTTAGATAGTTTTGTCTTTGCCAGTAATTTGTAAAAAGTTCTTTTTCTTTAGAATTATCTTCATTTAGATTTGGTTTTTCTCCTCTAAATATTGCTTGTCTTGACCATGCTGTTATTGTTGGTATAAAAGCAAGACTTGCCCCCTGAGTAATATCAAGATTTTCTTTGTTTAATATTTCAGCCAAGATATTCCATTGCCAGTAATTCATTCCATCAATAACAATCAGAGCTTTTCTTTGTTCCGGTTGTGCATTGATATAATCGAGTATTCTGCTAACAACAACAGGTTTTCTAACTCCACTTAAAGAAAATAAACTACTATAATCATTTTCAATAAATAACTGGAATCTTTTATTTAATTTATCTTCAACCTTTGAGTATTTTCTAAGCAATTCATTATTTTTTGAATCTAGAGACAGTAACTTTGCTTTAGAAAGAATACGGATAATGCTAAACCATTGTTCTCGCTGATTTTCAATATTATCAGCCTGTTCAGACAGGTAATCCGTCAGGCTTTCTAATTCCCGATCAATGTCTTGTTCCTGATTTAAATAAACTCCGATTTTCAAAAAAGATGGTATTTCATTATATTGTGCTGAGGTCATAAGTACCGGCTTTAGATGTTGAAAAGCGAATAAATAACCAATATTTCTAACTAATACCTTATTTGTGAAATCTATATTGCAGAGATTATTTTTTGTGTAGTTTTCCCATTGTGACTGGAGATATTTCAATAGTGTCTGACTTGATAGCCTCTCTTTAATCAATTCCGGGATATATGGGGCAACCAGGCTTGTTAAATACTTCACTAAGGCTTCATTTATGCCGTTTTTTTCAAGAAAGATTATTATTAGTGCATTTATAATTCTTTCTTTAGCGTTGTTATGTTTGAGAGAGTCACAGTCTATATTGTAAAGATTTTCTAATAAAAACTTTATCGTTTGATTATGTTCTAACACAGAGTAGAGTTTAAAGTTGGACAGCATACAGAGTGAGTTAAAGCTTAAACCTTTAATAGCCTGCGTGTCTAAATTAGGAAATAACATATTGAGACTTACAGT
Source organism: Candidatus Cloacimonadota bacterium (assembly GCA_023230175.1). GTDB lineage: Bacteria > Cloacimonadota > Cloacimonadia > Cloacimonadales > WRIO01 > JALNXV01. The sequence goes on along the minus strand of JALNXV010000349.1, from coordinate 970 downwards.
TATAAAATGAACTTTTTCTTCAATATCAGGCAGTATTTTATATGATTTAGATACCAGAAGTATTATTTTTTTATCAGAATTTTTCATTTCAGTTTCATAGATAACTCTTGCCTCAATATTACTTTTACTGTTTAAAACCCTGAAGTCTTCTTTTTCAAAAGCATCTTTAACTTCATAGTAGTCAAAGAGCTTATCTGTATCTGCCACTATGATATGTTTATATTTATTGGTTATAATGGTTCTTCTTAGGTTCTCTACCCATGTATTCATTCTTCAACCTTAAATATTAGCAAACAGTTAAGTGCCGGCACGATTTGCATTGCTGATTCAAAATTTGAAATCCACAATTCTTTTTCTTTATATAATTTTTTTAGTCTAAACTTCTTTATATTTTCTATTCCTATTCTTTTCATCTGTCTTTCCTGGAATGCGAAATTTCGTTCTTTATTCTGTTTTATTTTAGCTGTATTGGCAATGATTTTTGATTCAAATTCTTCATATTTTGACTGCAAAATTAATTCTGCCTGTTCAGAAATATTTAAAAAGTGTTTATGTGCGTCTTCACTGGAAATTGCACCTGTACATACGAGAATATTGTCTTCCTGAACAAGTTTATTCCATAACTCCTGAGCATAAGCGGGGAAATAGTCTCCTTCTTCAGAAATAAAGACAGGTTGAATAATATGGTTTGCTTCAAACTGGTTTTTGACATCAAGATGCCATAATGACCAGATACCCTTGCATGAAGTAAAGTTTTTTAATCTGACAACAGGTATAATCTGAGATTCAGTAAATGGTACTGCCTCAGATATAATTGTCTGTATTATATTATGCTGTAGAGAGACTGGCTCAGGGATGGGATTGTCAATATTCTCTTTAATGTTAAAAGTATATATATTTTCTGCGTATCCGGGAAATTTAAATTTTAACCCATCAATAAGCAAGTCATAAGCGATATTCTTATTAGCGA
>JALNXV010000348.1 GCA_023230175.1 Candidatus Cloacimonadota bacterium | reverse complement strand
TTTTTAGTATTTATCGCCCTTTGGATAGTAACTGTATTTTTAGTAAAATCTATATCCTTCCATTCTAATCCTAGACATTCACTTAAACGCATACCCGTAGTCAGTAGGATAAGGACAATAGGATAAAGTTTATATTCTTTCCCATGTTCTTTAACTAAATTAATTTCATCCCAATTTAATACTCTTCGATCTTTTCTGACATTCTTAGGAGCTTTTAAACCTTGGGTCACATCTTTTATAATTAACTCCCATTCTATAGCTTGTCTTATTGAAGTGCGTAAAGTACCATAGATTCCTTTAATTGTCTTAGGTGCTAATTCATCATTAAGAGGTTTTAATTTATCTTTTAATAATAATAATTTAAGATCAATTAATTTTATTTTTCCTATAATTGGAATTAATCTATTGACATGATAAGTATATGTTTCTAATGTTCTTTCGTCTATTTCCCCTTTAATACTCCCAATCCAATATTTTAAATAATCTTCTAAAAACATAGTACAATCTAAATTACCACTCTGTTGTTTAAGCTGTATTTCAAATATAGTAGCAAATTGTTTTGCTTCTGGTTTTGTACCAATGAATTTTTTGCTCTTAGTATTTTTCTTACCATTACTATCTCTGCCTAAAAAGACAACAATTGTCCAAGCATTTTTTTCATTTTTTACTTTTCTGATTTCTGCCATTTTTTAACCTCCTTTTACAAAAGAAAATAGGATATACTATTAATTCTACAATAGCATACCCTATTCCTTTAGAGATTAAAATATTTCATTGTATTTTTTCGAGAAATATAATCTTCTATTGCATTCTTAGTTACTCTTAATCCACGAATTCCTGTTTTAAAAGAGGAGATTTCACCTGAGTAAACCATTTTATAAACGTCTTGTTGTCGTTTTTTTAATATTTTTGCAAGTTGTGGCACAGTATATATTTCCATAAGCATCACCTCAAAATATGTATATTAATTAACTGACTATTTATTGCTTGGTATATATTGTATCTATTTCTATTATTATCTATCTACAAATACCTTTCCTCAACTTCACTCCAATTTAAACAATGCTCATATTTATTCAATCCTTCTTTATTCCAGGGATAAATTTTTCCAAACAATATTTTATTTTTTGCACTACTTGATATAAGGTTAGATGGGATATCGTCCATAAATATTGCATCTTTCATATTGACAATCCCTTTATCCATTTTACAATTTTGATTAGTAATCAATATATAATCTTTAATAAAAGGTAATTTGTCTTTTAGATATAGTGCTTTGTAAGCCGCATTTTCAGGAGTTCCAATTGAACATATAATTAATTGATATTTTTCATTTAGTTTTCTTAATACTTCATATGTATTATCATTAATAAATTTTAAATACTTGAAGAACAACTCATCTTCAAATATATTTAAAGCATTTTTTACTAATGGACAAATATCTTCAAAATTATATCGTTGTATTTTGTTAGGATCTGCTGGTTTAAATTCAGGATGATAACGATAACGATAATTATATGTATCTGAAAATGCTTTAATGCTATCTGTGATAGTACAATCAAAATCTACAAAGAATTTCGGTTTATTAATCAGTTTCATCCATTTCCTCCATCCATTTTAAAAACTTATCAACTTCCTTCTCTAAATTATCTAAACCACTTTCTGAATTAATTACATAGTCAAAATTATAATTGTCAAGTGCGGTTTCGCAAGGATGATTTTTTTGTTCAGGAGTTAAATTACTTTCAAAATTTAACCTATTTACTCTTACTGTAGTAGTGTCCCATGTTTCATCATATCTATTTAATTCATTAACGAATCTGCAATCATCAATAATTACATAATTCCATTCATTAGGGAACATAGATATAATACTAATAATAAAATCAACCCAATAATTAGGTTTTTGTTTTCTAATTACATCTGTTCCAATGCGTTGCCAAAGTGAACGATTATATTCATTTTTTTGTCCATCACTATTAAAAAATTTTTCACATACAAATTTGACTAAATTTCCAAACGCAGTAGTTAATACCTTATTTCCTTTTGTTTCTAATTTATTTTTAAGTATCTTTGCTGTTTCTGATTTACCATTTCTTGCTTTTCCTGATATTAAAATTATTTTCAATATTAATTAAACTCCTTTTGTATTATTACAATTTTTATATTCATATTCTTTAAAATATTTGTTTTCTGCTTCTAATCTTACTTTAATAGCATCCTTTTTATTATTATAACTACCTAAATATATGTATTTTTTATTAAACCATATAAATGAATACCAATAATTATCTTTATTATTATAATTAACTCCTTTATAACCTGAAGTATTATTTATTTGTTCTGATTTATTCATACTATTTTGACTTCTTGTTACTGGTCTTAAATTTGATTTTCGATTATCTGATGTATAGTGATTAATATGATCTGCTTCTTTTTCACGTTTAGTTAATCCTAATATTAATCTATGCATTAATATTGTTTTATGCTTTTTATTTTCAGTATTCAAGTTTGAACATACATATCCATCTTTATCTATATACCAACAATAATCTTTAATTAAATCATAGTCTTCTAAATCAAAATAAAATTCTTCTTTTTTGAATGTGTATCCAATTCCATAATCATTATTTATAAATTCGTATGTATTATATTTTTTAAATTGTTTAGAAACAGTTTCTTTCTGTAAACAACCACAAGATTTAGTGTTACCATTTTTCAGCATTGTTGTAGAAACCAAAACTTCTTGTTTACTTCCACAATCACATTTGCACAACCATTGTTTTACATGTCTACCTTTGGGAGAGATATAATCTTCTCCCAAACCTAAAACAGTTAATCTACCAAATTTTTGTCTAGTTAAATCTTTAAAATTACCTCTTATATTAATTACTCCTTTCTATTATATTAGTATTTTACTTAATTCATCTCTAGTTTGTTTTCTACCACAACACATCTTTCCTTCAGGGCACCATAACAAATACTCACATTGAGGCACTAACCTATTTTCAATTTGTGGTAACACTTTAACCACTTCATCTTTCATCATTACAGCAATTTTTCTATGTAAATCTTGTGCTCTAACACATAATCTTTTATGCATATAATGAATTAATGCCTCTATTGTAAATCCAATTATTAAAGTAGTATTAGTTGCTCTAGGCAATACATAGTTAGAATCTTCAACAGCTTGTTTTTCTTTTGTACCTTTTTGAATGAGGTAATTTTTAATTTTTATTCTTGATATATTAATGCGTTTCATTATTGTTTTATATTCCATTAATGCTTCTTCATTATTTTGTATAGTAGTAGGTATAGTATAATCAAAATTATCCATATCTACATATCTAAATGATTTAAGATTTTTAATTATATTATTAGGATTTTCATCATATGTATTTTCATCTATGGAGTATTGTCTTACACCTATTTCATGACGCATAATTTGTTCTGCAATCCCTCTATCTATACCTTCAATTTTGAATTTAATATATTCAGTTCTACTACCACTGTAATGTTCTGATTCAAAACATTGATTGCCTACTTTTTCTGCATATTTTTGAGGAGTATTATAACATTCACAAGCAAAGGAACCCCATTCCTTAAATATATTTTTAATTTGTTCTGGGTTTAATAATGTTGCTTTCAATATACTTTCCATCCTTTCAATATTTCTAATATCATTACCAAAGTTATCTTTTATTCAATGTCAACAATTTTACTTAATTCTTCCCTTGCATATCTTTTTATAAATTCCTTCATCAACATACTACCCTCAATCGTATGTACCACATCTTTATCATTTTTAAAATTTCTAACAGCAATCTCCAACCAACTTACATGATAATAATTTGGTTTTGGTTGAATTAAATTATTCAATTGCCACTCACCATTATTAATATTTACAGGATTCATAGGACGATTCAGAGTATGATTACTAGC
>JALNXV010000347.1 GCA_023230175.1 Candidatus Cloacimonadota bacterium | reverse complement strand
GAGGTCGTCTCCAGTGAGAGCAAGATCGTTTACCGTAAGAGAAGGGCTTTCAATTGCCTTGATTCTGCTTTCAAGCTGATCAACATTGGGATTAATGCAGTTTCCAGACATGGCAAGCTGGTCTGCAAGCCGGAGGCGAAGCACATCATCGACATTATCCTTGCCGCAACGAAGGACAAAGCGCCGGACTGCACCGTCTGTCCAGTCTGGTGTGTAGTTGAACATGTGGTTGCGTACAAGCGTGGCAACTTTGTCAATCACCGAGTTCGGATATTTTAGACGCTTGAGAAGCTCTTTTGTCATTTTCGCACCGGCAATATCATGGTTGTAGAAAGTATAACGGTTTTCTGCTTTTTCCTGGCATGAGGGCTTTCCTATGTCATGAAGCAGAGCTGCAAGCCGCACTTCAAGGCTCCAGTCCCGTGATGCAGCTGCATCAAGTGTGCTGAGGCTGTGATAATAGACATCTTCGTGATGATAGCCAAGCTGCTGCACGAGCCGGCATGCTGCAAGCTCAGGAAGAATAAGATCAAGAAGGCCGCTTCTTGAGAGGCTTTCGATGCCTTTCCTAGGATTGTCTGACATGATGATCTTTGAAAGCTCTTCCTGGATGCGCTCAAGAGAGACGAACTTGATATTGTCCTTAAGCTCGCAGATGGCATCGAAAGTTGAGCCTTCGATATCAAAGCCTAGCTGAGAGGCGAAGCGGCAGGCACGCATCATCCTCAGCGCATCTTCCATGAAACGATCATGAGGAACTCCTATGCATCTGATCAGATGATTCTTGAGATCCAGAAGTCCGCCATGAAGATCGATGATCTTAGGATCTGGAATCTTCACAGCAAGAGCATTGATTGTGAAATCTCTACGCTTGAGATCTTCTTCGAGGCTTGAAACGAACTCTACGGAATCAGGATGGCGGCAGTCAACATAGCCGTTCTCGGTTCTGAATGTTGTTACTTCGAACATTTCTCCTTTGAAAAGAACTGTAACTGTTCCGTGCTTGATTCCGGTTGGTATCACTTTTGGGAACAAGCGCTTCACATCATCAGGATCTGCATCAGTAGCAAAATCGAAATCAGAATTCTTCTTTCCAAGACAGAAATCCCTCACAGCGCCGCCCACGGCATAAACTTCAAAGCCATTGGCTCTGAACGGTTTGCTGAAATCCTTGAGAATAGCCGGGATAGGTGAGAAATTCATTAATCCAATATATCATCCTTGCTATTGGGTGTCAAATTTAAGTATAATGTTCAGGTTGAACGTTTTCAGGAGTTATGCATATGTTTGAAGCAGTGAATCCAAAGACAGATTTCGCCGAGGGCGAGAAGAAGATACTTGAATTCTGGGACAAGAATGAGATATTCAGAAAGTCCGTTGAATCCAGACCAGAGGACAGAGAGTTCGTGTTCTATGACGGGCCTCCGTTTGCTACCGGTCTTCCACATTACGGGCATCTCGTGCCGGGAACAATCAAGGATGTCATTCCTCGTTTCAAGACCATGCAGGGCTACAGGGTGAACCGCAAGTTCGGCTGGGACTGCCATGGTCTTCCTGTAGAGAATGAAATGACCAAGACACTTGGCATCAAAGGCTACAAAGCCGTGATGGAATATGGAGTGGCAAAGTTCAATGAGGACTGCCGCTCCATAGTGCTGCGCTATACCAGCGAATGGAAATCCACCATCAGACGAGTGGGGCGCTGGGTTGATACTGATCATGCCTATCGCACGATGGACACGGACTACATGGAGTCCATCTGGTGGGTTTTCAAGCAGCTGTATGACAAAGGCCTGATTTATGAAGGTTACAACATCCTTCCATACAGCCCGGCCCTTGCATGTCCTCTTTCTAACTTCGAAGTAAACCTCGGGGGCTATCAGGATGTCGTTGACCAGGCGGTTACTGTCAGGTTCAAGATCATCGGACAGGATGCCTATTTCCTTGCATGGACTACAACGCCGTGGACTCTTCCTTCTAACCTTGCGCTTGCCTTGGGCAAGGACATCGACTATGTGAAAGTCCTGGACAAGGCTTCTGGAGATAAATACATTCTTGGAGAAGCCAGGCTGGGTCATTACTACAAGGACAGCAGTGAATATGAGATCCTTGAGCATTACAAAGGCTCTGATCTCAAAGGACTGAGGTATGAGCCTCTGTTCCCGTACTTCAAGGATCTGTTCGACAAAGGTGCTTTCATCACAGTTCTCGGTGATTACGTAACAACCGAAGACGGCTGCGGGATTGTCCATACAGCCCCTGGCTTCGGCGTTGATGACTATGAAGTGCTCAAGGGCACAGGGATTCCAGTAGTCTGCCCTATCGATGAGGAGTGCTGCTTCACTTCCGAAGTTCCTGACTACCAGGGCATTTTCGTCAAGGATGCGGACAAGACCATAATCGAGGACCTCAAGAAGATGGGAAAGCTGGTGAAGAGGGAGAACTATCTTCATAGCTATCCTTTCTGCTACCGCACACATAAGCCTCTGATCTACAGGGCCATGACCTGCTGGTTCGTCAATGTTACTAAGATCAAGCAGACGATGCTTGAATGCAACGATCAGATCAATTGGGTCCCGGACCATATTAAGTATGGGCGCTTCGGCAAATGGCTTGAAGGAGCAAAGGACTGGGCAATTTCACGCAACAGATTCTGGGGAAACCCGATTCCTATCTGGAAATCAGACAGCTCGGACTATATTCAGGTTGTCGGATCACGAGCTGAGCTTGAAAAGCTCTGCGGAAAGGAAGTGAAAGACCTTCACAAGCATTTCATTGACGATCTTACATGGCCGAGCCCTGATGGGAAAGGCACGATGCACAGGATTCCTGATGTTCTGGACTGCTGGTTCGAAAGCGGCAGCATGCCGTATGCACAGCAGCATTATCCGTTCGAGAACAAGGAAGAGTTCGAGAAGAATTTCCCCGCGGACTTCATCTGCGAAGGCCAGGACCAGACAAGAGGGTGGTTCTACACTCTTGTGATCATTGCAGCCGCTCTGTTCGACAAGCCTGCTTTCTATAACTGCGTCGTAAACGGGATTATCCTTGCCGCCGATGGAAAGAAGATGTCCAAGAGCGAACGCAACTTCACAGATCCTCTGATCATTGTTGAAAAGTACGGTGCCGATGCACTTCGTTTTGCCTTCATGGACAGTCCAGCTGTAAGAGGGGAGGATCTTAAGTTCTCAGAGGACATCGTCAAAGATGTTCTTAAGAACTTCATTCTTCCTCTTTGGAACTCGTACTATTTCTTTGTCACTTATGCGAATCTTGATGGATTTGTGCCGGAAGGAATGGATCCACACAAGATGGAGAACCCGTTGGATAAGTGGATCTTCTCTGATTCGGAAAGGCTTGTGAAAGACACTACAGCTGCCTTGGAAGCCTATGACATCGAATCCGCATGCGATCTGCTTGCCCTATTCATTGACAACCTAAACAACTGGTACATCAGACGCAGCCGCAGAAGATTCTGGAAGAGCGAAAGCGACACAGACAAGAAGCAGGCTTATGAGACGCTGTATGCAGTCCTGATGAAGTTCATCAAGCTTGCCTGCCCGATAGTGCCTTTCATAACCGAGGAGATGTATCAGAATCTGAAACAGAAGGGTGACGAGGAATCGATTCACCTATGCAGTTACCCGATCTATGACGAATCGCTTCGTGATTATGAACTTGAGAAGAGAATGGAGCTTGCAATGAAAGCCATTTCGATGGGACGCTCGCTGCGTAGCCAGGTGAATCTCAAGATCCGTCAGCCTCTTCAGACTCTCTATCTTGTTGATACTGATTCTTCAGACATCGAAGTGCTGAAGAGCATGTCTGACATAATAGCAGAAGAACTCAATGTCAAGGACATCAAATTCAAGCAGAATGAGAAGGATCTTCTCAACTACACTGCAAAGGCGAATTTCAAGGTTCTTGGAAAGAAGCTGGGCAAGTTCATGA
>JALNXV010000346.1 GCA_023230175.1 Candidatus Cloacimonadota bacterium | reverse complement strand
GGACTCCCGATCGGAGCAAGCCTCGAGGACCTGGGAAAGGGAATGAGAAGCCAGATCGGCACCACATTCGGGACCAAGGCCAAGGGCTGCAGATACCTCGAGCTCACCGAAGGCTACATCAACAGGCTTGCCATCGATGAAGAGAACCAGGTTATCGGATATGAGTTCATCAGCCTTGGAAAGATGATGGACTTCATCAAGAAGGGCATCGATGCCAACGAGGCTCTCAAGAAGGCCACATCAACTTACGGCCGCTTCGCCGAAGCTGCGAAGTACATCGACCCGAGGGAGGAGTAAGACCATGATTGCTTTTGAAAACAGAGAAAGAAGAATCGACAAGATCAACAAAGTCCTCGCTGAGTATGGCATTTCCTCCGTCGAGGAATGCAAGCAGATCTGCGATGCGGCAGGAATCAATCCGTTTGACATGGTGAAGAGCGTTCAGCCGATTGCCTTCGATGATGCTGGATGGGCCTACACCGTCGGTGCTGCAATCGCCATCAAGAAGGGCGTGAAGACAGCCGAGCAGGCTGCTGAAGCCATCGGGATTGGCCTCCAGTCATTCTGCATACCAGGCTCTGTCGCCGATGACCGTAAGATCGGAATCGGACATGGAAACCTCGCAGCCATGCTGCTTCGCGACGAGACCAAGTGCTTTGCATTCCTTGCCGGCCACGAAAGCTTCGCCGCCGCAGAAGGTGCAATCGGAATCAGCCGCAACGCAAACAAGGCCAGAAAGACTCCGCTCAGAGTCATCCTCAATGGACTTGGAAAGGATGCTGCAATGATTATCTCGAGAATCAACGGCTTCACTTATGTACAGACGAAGTTCGACTATTACACTGATGAGCTTCACATCGTCCGCGAGATTGCTTATTCCAAGGGCGAGAGAGCTGCAGTGCGCTGCTACGGAGCCGATGATGTGCGCGAGGGCGTTGCCATCATGCGTCATGAAGGCGTTGATGTATCCATCACCGGAAACTCGACCAACCCGACAAGATTCCAGCATCCTGTTGCAGGAACCTACAAGAAGGAGTGCATCGAGCATGGCAAGAAGTACTTCTCAGTAGCTTCCGGCGGCGGCACTGGACGTACTCTTCATCCGGATAACATGGCCGCTGGCCCTGCCTCCTATGGCATGACCGACACCATGGGAAGAATGCATTCTGATGCTCAGTTCGCAGGTTCTTCTTCAGTTCCGGCACATGTGGAGATGATGGGATTCATCGGCATGGGAAACAACCCGATGGTCGGAGCAACTGTTGCAGTTGCAGTGGCCGTAGCCGGTGCTGCGAAATAAGCATTCTCTCTGATTGCTTGACTGCCCTTGTTCTTAGTGAGCGAGGGCAGTTCTTGTTTTAATGCTTGGTTTTGGCTTGAGCATTCCTGCTGTTGTACTGATCAATTGCAGATACCACCATCCTGTCGTCATAGCGGGAGTACACGGCAATTGCAGCGGTCAGGCAGATGGCTGCAAGAAGAGCGGTCAGGCGCACTCCTTTCTCCGTTGGGTAGGAATCAGTGGTCCCGATGTACATGACATATGAGACAATCACTGAAACCAGGGCCTGGGAAAGCTTGGTGACGAACTGCCGGGCAGCAACGAACATTCCGGTCTTGTTGTCACCTGTCTTGATAGTGTCGTACTGAGCAAGGTCGGCGAAAGCGGAAGCTGGAAGGATGTTGGTGCAGGCAATCGGGAATGCAATCAGGAGACCGATGAGGAATGCAACAGTCACGTTGCCCACGGTGGCCCCAGCACCTGCGAAAGCGATGATCAGGGATGATTGGACCTCTGCGGTCCCAATGGCCGATGCTATGAAGTTCGACAGATAGATTCCAAGGTAGATGACTACATACGAAATGCATGCCGCAAGCAGCAGGGGCTTCTTCCCGAACCGGCGGCTCAGGGCATTGACCGCCGGATATGTGCATATCCCGACTACGATGCTAATTGCCAGAACAATGGTCGCAAATGACTCTTTGAGCCCAAGAAGCGTGTCAATATAGTAAAGCAGGGCAGTGTTGAAGAATGCAAATCCGAATTGCATGATCAGATATCCCACAGTCATGATTGAGAAATTCTTGTATGCGAAAGTCGCCTTCAGACTCTGGAGAATCGGCTTGTAGCAGCTCTTGCTTTCTACATAGTCCTTTTCCTTGATTGCAAGGGACGGAATCAAAGCGCAGACTCCTCCAAGGACAGCGAATACCGCAAGCGAGATCCTCCATGCTGTGATTGCAGCCATGCCGCTTGAGCGCAGCGAACTTACCATTACAGGCAGGATATAGATCACAGCACTCCCAAGCACGAACATAAGCGAGTTGATTGTATAGAAGAAGACACGCTTGCGTGTGTCTGTGACCAGCTCCTGCTGAAGTGCCATGAACGGGACGCAGTAGAACGTCGAGAACAGATAGTACAGAAGAAGCATCACGATTACCCAGATTATGTTGATTGCACTGACGCTTCCAGTCGGAGGAAAGAAGATGAGCAGGCAGACGAGAGCATATGGGATTGCTGCCCAGCGCATGAACGGAATCCGCCGGCCCCTTGGATTGGTGCATTTGTCGCTGATGTTCGCCACCCATGGGTCAGTGACAGCATCGAATACGACTCCGATGCCCCTGAGCACTCCCATCAGGCCTATCGGCAGCAGGAGCGGAAGCCCTGAGGATTCGGTCACGTTGAAGAACTTCAGCGAGTAGGTCACTATCAGCCCGCCGATTACTGCTCTTGCAAAATCCCCGAGACAGACGACGAAGATCTTTCCAGTTGTTATTTCTTTTTTCATATCCTTATCCTTATCGGAGATCTAGCTTTGAAAGCCGTGCTCTCAGCTCGCTTTCGAATTTGTCCGGCTCTTCCGAGATCGGTCCGTGAGCCGAATGCTCGAACCACACAAGAGCCTTGTCCGGAGCCTTGATTGCATCGTAGAACTGCTGGACCAGAGCCGCCGGAGTATTGCGGTCCAAAGCGCCCTGGAAGATGTAGTATGAACATTCGAAGCTATTGCACTGCGTGGTGAAATCATACTGGGTTATGTGGGGCCACATCGTGTTAAGCACGAGCTTGTAGCCTCGGATCAGACCCCATTTGTCTGAAAGCGTGAATTCCTTTGAAAGCAGCAGCGGCTTGACAGTGTTCTTCCAGTAGCCGCCTTTCTTGGTGCTATGACCCCCGTATTTCTTCATGATCTTCCGCTGCGCGAGCATTCCCTTGAGGCATGGCGTGTACTGGCCGTCTACAGGCGGCCCGACTCTCTTGAGGATGGCAATCGATTTCTCATCGTTCGCCTTGATGGCCTGCTCCATCGCAAAGGCGTACGAGAGATCCTCGTTCTTCACTCCGTTGACAACCTGTCCGAAGCCGATGTAAGCACCGATATGCTCTGGATACCGGTTGCAGAGATAGGTTCCCAGCTCCGTGCCCCAGCTTCCTCCGAGAATGACGATCTTGTCCTTTCCAAGCTTGCGGCAGAGATAGAGCACCAGCTCATGTGCATCAGTGACCATCCGCTCAAGCGTAAGCGTTGCCGGGTCGATTCCATGGTACGAGCCCGCCGTGCCTCTCTGGTCCCATGCAACCAGGGTGTACGATTTCTGAAGGCTTCTGTATCCATTCACGACACTGTCACGGTTGGATATCCCCGGTCCTCCGTGCAGCACCAGGATCACGGGATTGCCCGGATCGCGTCCTATGATATGTATTGTCTGGGAAAAGCCTCCCAGCATCACTTTCTCTTTCTGGTCAATCATCTGTTCTTCCCCTTTTGCTGAGTATAAACCTCTTTGCCCTTGATTGGAATTGGAGTTTAAAGTTATTGCGCCTCTTCTCCAAGCCGGGCTTGGTCAGAAATGCGGTAGGCATGTCCTTCTTTCGCAAGGATTCCATCGCTGCACAGCCGTGCCATCTCACGGAACAGATGACGGCTTGAAGTGCCAAGCATCTCGGCAAGA
>JALNXV010000345.1 GCA_023230175.1 Candidatus Cloacimonadota bacterium | reverse complement strand
TGCCGCAAGCAAAGCGAGTGTGAGTTGAGAACGGTAGAAGTGTTGTGCGAGCATCTTGCTTGCACTCTTTTTGCTACAAGCCGGGAGCTTATAGAACTGTTTGTCCTCAAGTCCATTCTCACTTCGTCATTAGAGACTCAAGCCCAAAGCCAGACTTGACTTGTAGCGAGCTTACGAGTGTGAGTCGAGGATGGCTGAAATGTACCAACATAATTGTCCTCAAGTCCATTCTCACTTCGTGATTAGAGACTCAAGTCCATATTTTCAAAGGAGCAATAAATGCAAAAGATAAATATTATTGGAGCCGGTTTAGCCGGTTGTGAGCTTGCTTTACAGTTAGCAGATTTTGGATATGATATAGATTTGTATGAGATGAGACCTGATGTCTCTACTCCTGCACATAAAACAAATCTTTTTGCCGAATTGGTTTGTTCTAACTCTCTAAAATCTAACCTTATTTCAACCTCATCCGGATTATTAAAAGCAGAAATGGACCTTCTTAACTGCAAATTACTTCAGATAGCAAAAGAATGTAGTGTACCTGCAGGAAATGCTTTAGCCGTTGACAGGGATAATTTCTCAGCACAAGTCACTCATAAAATCAAGAATCACTCTAAGATAAGAGTTATCAATCAGGAATTTTATAATTTTACAGATGATTTGACAGTATTAGCTACAGGACCTCTGAGTTCTGACAGGTTAATAGATTCCTTATCCAAAGTCATAGGAGATGAGTACTTATATTTTTTTGATGCGATTGCCCCTGTAGTTAGTAAGGATTCAATAAATCTAGATATAGCCTTTAGTAAGACAAGATATGATAAAGGCGAAGCAGATTATATCAATTGCCCATTTAATAAAGATGAATATTATAGATTCGTAGAAGCTTTACTTGAAGGAGAAAAATATCAAGCAAAAGAATTCGAAAATGATTATTTTCAAAATGTAGAATTTAAATATTATGAAAACTGTATGCCTATAGAAGAACTAGCTCGTAGAGGCAGAGACACTTTAAGATACGGAGTTATGAGACCCGTAGGATTAGAAAATCCTAATACCGGTCAAAAACCTTATGCGGTAATACAACTCAGAATTGAAAATTCTAATAAAACTGCTTATAATTTAGTCGGATGCCAAACAATGCTTAAACAATTATCACAAAAACAAGCATTTAGACTTATCCCGGGCTTAAAAAATGCAGAATTTGTAAGATATGGATCCATACACAGAAACACATACCTTAATAGTCCTCGGATATGTAACCGTAACCTTTCATTGACAAACAAGCCGAATATCATACTTTCAGGTCAATTATCCGGTGTTGAAGGTTATACTGAATCAATCTTTAGTGGCTTATTAACAGCCTTAATTATTCATCATAAACTTAAATATAATAAGGATTTAAATCTTCTTCCTGAAACTACTGTCTGTGGACAACTTTGGCGACATTTAATCACAGACAATTCTGATAACAAAAAACCTTTTATCCCTATGAATGCTAATTTCGGACTCCTGCCTGATGTTTATCAGGAGAAAAAAAATAAAAAAGAAAAAAAGGAATTACTTGCATCAAGAGCAATTAATGACTTGAAAAATTATCTTTTAAGTAATAATCTGTCATAATTAAAGGCTATTGATTAATATTGCTTTATAATAGATTTATTTATACTTATGCAAGCAAGGATGCTAACACAACATTATTATTCAATAGCTTAACATCACATTTCAAACCCTGTGTAATACCCAAATATTTGGTTCTATATACTCTCCAAGATCTTGTTCTATATCAATTTTAATCGGATTTAAAGCACCTTTAACAACATATTCACCTGTTTCTAAAAACTTCATTCCTGTCCATTGTTCCCATTGTTCAATGGTTCCGGGTATATACATTGCTTGATGACAAGGTTTTATAATTTGACCTCCCATTTTACGATGTACTCTTAGCCAAGGATCAAAAGGTAGTCCATCTGACCTTTTCCAGTTTATATAATTATCAATTGTTATTAAGGGATAAATGCTTTTCATACTGGGTCTTACAGGTATTGTTACATATTTATACCCATTATCTCGAGCTAATATAATCATCTCTTTCAATATTAATGAACTTATACCTTGACCTTGAAATTCTAAATTTACAGCAATTTGAAGACCGTTTAGAGTATTAGCTTTAACATTATTTAATCTATCATTAACTCCTTTTTCAAAGACCCAATCCCAACCTTTTTCAGGTAGTTGTTCAAAAGGTCTATCCCAAAAATACGGCAAACAATTAGCAACTCCGATAATTTTATCTTTTACTTTAAGAGAAAATTGATATTCAGGGAAAAGATTATATAATTCTCCCCAATATTTGTTTGAAACCGGATCATTAAACATAAATTCTTCCCATAATTTGTCTGTTATTTCATCTTGGATTTTCATATTATTAGGTACATTTTTCAATATTTCGTATTGCATATTTCAAACCTCACATTTTTATTCTCTATTTTTTATATATATCTCATATTTGTTATTATTTTAGGTTCAACTTACTATTTTTCATAAGCTTATAGTGTTTCTTTCTACCAACAAATAACAAGGGACCTCCAAGATGCTTTAAAGCATCTTGGAGGTCTCTTAAAGATTATTGATAAATTCATTGAAAATCTACACAAAATTTGAAACTTAATAATAATAAATTAATTTTATACGCTAACAAATTCACCTGAAATTGTATATTTCTGTTGTATAAATTCGGGCATATTGCTGATTAATTTAATATATAAATCAACTTGATTGACATCATCAATGTTTCCGGTCTTGTAATCAATAATGCAAATTTCGTTATTTTTAGTATCTATCATCATTCTATCAATACGATAAAGTTTTTTATTTTTATCTATAACAGAATATTCATTAAATACTTTATCCCATTTTTTTGAAAATAAATCACTTCGCGTTTGCATAAAATTCACTACTCTTTCAATCAAACTATCAAGTTCATTCAATCTCAATAAAGCTCCATAAATCCTAATAACCTGTAATTTTGCTAAATATCTTTCTTTTTCAGTATTATACTTTATAAAAGACAAATACATATG
The DNA here is from genome assembly GCA_023230175.1 of Candidatus Cloacimonadota bacterium. Classification (GTDB taxonomy): domain Bacteria; phylum Cloacimonadota; class Cloacimonadia; order Cloacimonadales; family WRIO01; genus JALNXV01. The sequence continues at coordinate 886 of JALNXV010000345.1, read as the reverse complement.
AGCTGCATTACCAATAGTCCTACTTTTCTTTTCAAAAAAGTGTTTTTTATAGTGTTGAAAATCTTTTTTTTCTTCGAGAATTGTCTCGGATTCATTTTGAATTTGCATTTTTAAATTTGAGTTATTTATATCTAAATACTCTTTAACAACATTATAATTAAATGATGTTGTTTGAGTTGTATTAATATCCTTACAATGTTTATTGTTAATCTTCATCTGAGTTAAATCTTGTTTTTCATAATTAAAACAAATAGACAACAGCTTATTCTTTACAGTTTCTTCTTTTAAGGTTTTCTCATCATAGATCCAAAAATTTAATAAATTATATTTTGCCCTCGTAAAAGCTACATATAAATTATTTAACTCTTCGATTTTTTGTTTATGTTTAATCAAATCAAAAGTATCTGGAAATAACTGAGTTAGTTCCTTTTTATAGTTTAAACTAATTAAGCAATCAGATAGATCACTATAAGTATTTGTATCAATTAGATAATCTATTTTAATAGATTGATTAGTATCTTTTTTTGTATGTACGTCAATATACAAAAAGACAGTATCAAAACCAAGTCCTTTTGATTTGTGAATAGTTAAAAGATTAATTGCATTATCTAAATTCATACTTAACTGTTTTTTATGTTCGATGTCTTGACAATACTGCAAAAAACCGTCAATATTCAATAGATAATCACCGGGATTTATGATAAAAGCAGAAGCAATATTTAAAAAATTATGTATATTTTTAACATCATTTTCAGACTTAAAAATCTCCATTAAATCAAAATCTTTAATAATATCATTACATACAGTCAATGGATTTACAAATAAAACCTCTATTTCTTTGTTTTTATGATAATTATAATAAATTCTATGGATTTTACTCATTATA
>JALNXV010000344.1 GCA_023230175.1 Candidatus Cloacimonadota bacterium | reverse complement strand
CTGGCGTCGATGCGTTGGGCTTCTATCTTGATGCACTCTATAAATACAAGGTAGATAGTTTTGAAGCAAAGCATGACACAGATGCATTTGTAAACAATCTCACCGGTTTTTATGATAGGGAGCTTTTCCCTGTTACAATTATCCACAATACAGCCCCGAATCTCCATTTCGCTACTTCTTCTATGCCTGGAAAAGTCTATCAGGGAACTGTATACAGTACAGAATCCTACTTTGTTTCAAATTCGAGCAAGAACAAGGACCTGGCATGGGATTTTATCCTTTTCATGCAAAGAGAAAAGTATGTTAAGGCTTTCTTTGTCGAACAAGGATGGATTCCACCACGCACCGACATAGATTTCAGTGATATTTTTGCTAAGTATCCTGAGTTCAAAGCTGCTTATGAATTCCCTAAGGGGTACAAATTCTGGGTCTATCCACCACTTGTACAGTGTGATGAGATTATTACTAAATTTGCTGATCGATTAACGACTGCTTTCAAGGATTCTTCTCTTACTGGAAATAGAACTGCGATGAAAGCTCTCCTCGATGAGTTGGCAAAGGAAACCAATGAGATTCTAGCGGAAGGTGGAATCCTTGGAGAAGGTCCGGTTATCGCTCCTGGTGACGTAATTGAGGCACCAGAAAACCTTGGATACAAATTCTAGCTTTTATAAAAAAGAAAGAATTATCCTGAATTATTCGTTTTCTTCAGCAAGCCAAGCTTGCTGAAGATTTTTGGTGGTACTGATGATAAAGAGAACTCAGAACAATCAGCTTAGGTTTGCCTATCTGTGGATGGGTATTATTCTTGCCCTTTACATTGTTTTAAGAATCATTCCAATAATAACTTCGTTTGGGATGAGTTTTTTCAATTGGGATTTGATTAATCCAAAAAAGAAATATGTTGGATTCAAGAATTATTCCAAATTATTCAATGACGACAATTTTCTTATTTCGATAAAGAACACGCTTATTTTCTCTTTCTTTGTGGTTTTGGTTTCGCTTTCCATATCACTTCCAATGGCATGCGCACTTCAGAAAGATTTCAAAGGCAAAGGATTATTCCAATCAATTTACTTCATTCCATACGTAATTGCTGTAGTTCCGGCAGCACTTGCATGGAAATTCATCTATGACCCAACTGGAGGGATACTGAATAGGATTATTCAGTTCTTTGGTGGAATACCAAAAGGATGGCTGGTCAATGATAAATTGGCTCTGCCTTCAATAATGATCATGACAATTTGGCAGAGGATTGGTTATAATTTGGTAATATTTACAGTGGGACTCGGAGAAATACCAAAAGATTATTATGAAGCTGCAAAGGTAGATGGTGCTGGGAAACTTAAAACTTTCTTTAAAATAACAATGCCGTTATTAATGCCTGTCACAATTTACCTCGTTATCATGAATACAATAGAAGCTTTCAACATTTTCACACCGGTTTATGTCATGACAACAGGGACACAAAGTGCTCCTGCGAGTGCAGTCAAAGTTCTTGTAATGGATATTTATCAGAATGCATTCCGTTTCTTCAAGATGGGTTATGCCTCTGCTGAATCAGTATGTCTGTTCCTAATTGTTCTCATAGTTTCTCTGTTACAGATGCTCTATTTCAAAAAGAGAGATAAATGAAAATGAAAACAAAACAATACATAAAAAATGTAACAAAATACTTAATCCTTACATTGATTGCAATAATCATGTTTTTTCCGATTTACTGGATGTTAGCTTGTTCCCTGATGACAAGACAGGAAGTAGTTCTTATTCCACCTCATCTATATCCTCATTTTCCAACACTGAAAAATTATCTTTATCTTTTTTCTCACAATAATTTCTTAAGATACATGTTCAATTCCATCATTGTTGTGGTCATATCAACATTGCTTTCGGTTTTTACAAGTGTCATTGCTGGCTACATATTTGGGAAGTTTGAATTCAAAGGCAAAAATGCAATGTTTGTCATGGTTCTAGCAACCACGATGGTTCCATTTCAAACCTATATGGTCCCATTCTACTTAATGGTAAGAGACATGGGTTTGATTAATACATATACAGGAATTATTCTACCATTAATCGTAACATCATTTGGTATTTTTTTTATCAGGCAGAATACATCTTCTATACCTGACGAATACCTTGATGCAGCTAGAATCGATGGAGCAGGCGAATGGTATCTATTCCGAAAGCTCATTGTTCCGATGATGAGTTCTTCGATTTCTGCATTGACAGTTTTTCAATTCATGTTTGGATGGAAGTTCTTTATCTGGCCTTTGATCATAACGGACTCTCCAAAAAAATTCACTTTGGAAATCGGTCTTCAGATTTTTGCAAGCCAGAACCCGCTTGATTATCAGCTTCAGATGGCCGGTGCCGTATTAGGAATGCTTCCAATACTTATTATATTCCTAATTTTCAGAAAACGGTTTATTGGCGGTATTGCTTTAACAGGAATAAAATAAAAAAGGAGATAAACAAATGGGAAAAACACTTAATGTGTGTTTCATTGGGACTGGATGGATGGGTTCAACTCAGCTTCAGATTCTTTCAAAGCTTGACGGAATTAAAATATCAGTAATCGTAGAGCAAAACAGAGTTAATGCTGAAGAGGCAATCAAGAAGGCAGGACTCGGGGATACTCCAATAACCGATAACTTTGAGATGGCAATAGAAAAATTCCCAATTGATATTGTGTGGATCGTTAGTCCGAATTCACTTCATGCACATCAGGCAATCTTTGCAATGGAAAGAGGAATAAATGTTTTTTGCGAAAAACCGGCTTCTACTACTTTCTCTGATTACGAAAAAGAAATTGAATTATCGAAAGCAAACCCAAAAGTCATGTCAATGGTTGATTACATTCTGAATTTCAACCCTATGGAACAGGTTTTATCAGAAATGGTAAAGGCTGATGAATTCGGGCGGATAGATCAATTGCAGATCAACTACCGCCATCCTGTCAATATTCAAGGCGACAAGGTCTGGAAGCTAAAGAAAGCGTTTATGGGTGATGCAATGGGAATGGGAATTAATCATGCTATATCAATGATAGTAAGGATTATGCAGATACAAGCAAAACCATTGGCTGTCTATGCAACTTCATTCAATAGCAAAGTCAGAGGTTTTGAACCAGACCCAGTATGGAATATTATGATAAGGTATGATAATGGTGCAACCGCAATCTGCCTTGGAAACATTGATGTAGAAAATGGATATGACCTATACCACTGCCTTGCTGGTTCTAAAGGTGGTTTTATATTCGATTCTCGCCTTGCTGTTCAAGATAAAATTAGGCTGTGGGGCGAAAAGATGACCAATGGACAATGGGTCTACCCTCTTCATCCAGGTTTTGAATCCACAAATGCTCTTGTCCAAAAAATAACTCCTGACATCATGTTGCCTGACAGCGGCGATGTTCTTGATCACCAGATTAAAATAGCCCTTGAGCATTTCATCAATTCAGTAAGAACTGGAGTAAAATCACCGCTCAGCTTCGACAATTCATCATTAGTAGCAGAAATCGGATGGGCGGCTCAAGTTTCCGCAAGAGAACACAGAGAAGTTCTTCTTCCTATGTCTTCAGAGGACTGTGCAATTGCAAGACTGCTTTAGCAAAGCTTGTAAAGAACAACTTTGTTGAACATCGAACCGGACCGTTTCAAAGCAATGAAGGCTGCACTTTGTAGTTGTGCAGCCTTCTTGCAATAATATCCCAACTAATTCAATGTTCACGAGAGAAATCACGGATATGACAAACGCTTGCCTAGAACGGTTAAACAGCATAGCCAAAACGCTAAAGGCAGCATTGTCCCGTTTTGTCCAAGTCTTTCTATGCAGGCATATCAGTTTTGCCATGAAAACTTCTGCATAAGGAAAACCTTCAAACTTCACTTGTATGAGTATTCTACATGTTTAGCACCGACAGAATACAGTTGAGCACCACAAGAATACGCAATGGCACCGTTTTGCCTTTTTTCTTCAAAATATGGAAGAGCACCGG
>JALNXV010000343.1 GCA_023230175.1 Candidatus Cloacimonadota bacterium | reverse complement strand
AACCACTTTCCATATAACACAATATATATTTTTTGACAACTAATTTTAGAAAAATAACGTCCAAAAATTCTAATCTGCATAAGGGATATAAAAATAACCGCTCAAACAAGCGGTTATTTATTTGTTCCCCAATCGGGTCCAGAACCAAACGGCTACAATCCCATAAAGGTTTTCTGGACTATTTTTTTAAGGATAAAAGACGGGAACGGGTCGGACTCTGAAATACAAAATGCAACAAATGCGACAGTACTTGAGGATCATATTATGCCCGACTTAAGAGGAAACTTGAAGTAATTGACGTAATAGTAAGTAATATCTATAATATGAAAAAGCTCCTTAGAAAACTGACGGGGATACTTCCGGGCTCCTTATTTTTACTCAGGTTAAGTCGCTCTCATTTTTCCTCCTCAACATACAAATCTTGTATTTTGAGGGGGGATTAAATTGAGTGTCGACTCCCTGAATAACTTATAAGAACCTAGAAAGTAAACAAAAATATGACAAAATTTGTTATATTTCGCGATAAAGCAGGGTTCTATCGCTGGAGACTTGTAGCCGGAAACGGCGAAATAGTCGCCGCGAGTGAAGCTTATACTACTAAGTATAATGCAATTGCTTCTGCAAATCGCGTTAAGCAAATTGCTTTTTCTGCTATCGTTATTGATAGCACGATCTAGCTAATTGCGAAATTCCTCGTCAGTTTTTTGGGGAGTTTTTATATAGTAACGTGCAGTTTCTGTAGTTGCGCCTGGAGACAGCCAGTAAATCCAGACTTATATTTTATCAGGATTATCAAGCTTTATTTGCTCTTTAACTTGTTTCAAAAAAGATTCGCTGGTCTGAAATTCAAATATTAATTTAAATAACAAGCCGTTTCCTATCACTGTTTTAATCTCCTCTGATCCCCCAGAACTTATGCAGAGATGTTTATCATTAAACAGAATAGTAAAATTTTCGCCAATACCATCCAACATTTTCTGAATCCTTCTTTTGTCACAAAGGATCATGGGTATCTTATTCTTCTTACATTTTCCCAGAAATTTATTTACATCAAAATAAATATATATGGCGATTTTATCCGTAATTAGATCCATCGAATACTTAGCAGGTAATAATAAAAAGAGAGGCACATGAGTGGGAATGCAGACCAAAGATTTTAAATTATAAATTTCATATTTAGAGTACTCGACAAGTTCGAGTTTAAAGTTCTTATCTAAAAAATCTTCTTCTTTCAAATTCCCATACTGGCACTCGCCCCAACTCTTTTTCAATATATGATAAATATGATGTTTGAATTCGAGGGATATCTCAATATCAAATTCGCTATTATCATTTTTTTTAAAAACTCCGACAACCAGACAGTCTAAATTTATAAAATCCATCTTTTTATTACTTTTGTAAAATTTTTCTAAAAACTTTACTAGTACTAAAATATTATTTGAATCAGGAGTAAGTAGCCTAGTGACTTTTTTCTGTCGATCATAATTCCAATCATAGCCAGAACCGGTTTTTATATAGCTTATTACACTGCTTGCCTTTAATAGTTGTTTGCATGATCGTTTTATCTGCCTTAAGCCATATTTGTTCGATTTTTGGCAAATCTTCTCTACCTTTTCCTTATCCATTTCGCCTTTCTTTATAAATTCACAGGCTACATCCTGCACCAGGTCATTTATATCACTCTTTTGTTTAACCTCAACTATTTTGATTCCTCCGTTTCTGACAATTATTAGATCACCAATATGAATACAAGACGTAATATCAGTAATAAGCGCAAACTCATCTTCTTTTTTATTAATTTTATCCGCTATTTTAAGCACTCCTTCGATATCTTTGTCTTTCAAATATCCACTTCCTCCGTCTTTTTGTATACAGCTCTTGATATCCGTTCGTTGCATCTTAAATAAACTCCATACAATAACATTAGCCACTTCCTGAAACGACGATTTTTGAACAATTAAATTATCGACTTTCTTTTTTAGAATTTTATCCTTATAGTCCTTTTCTAAATATTTTTTACCTCTACCTTTTTCATATTCTGCTAATTCTTTTTTAGCTTCTTTTATATCCTCCTCTATAAGTAATATATTCTTGATTATACTACTTTGTGCTTTCTTGTAACCTTCGTGACATTTATATATAAATTCAATTTCTAGTCCCTCCTTTGATATTCTTAATGTGTCCTCATATTTCTTCAAACCATAAAAATCAGATGCATATTTGGTTGCAAAATATAAAGTATTTTCTAACTCTTCTCCGAAAACAGCATCATTCATGGTAATATTTATAAATTATAATAAAAGCTATCGTTGATTTTTTGGCGAAGTTCTTCTTCAAGCCGCCCAAACATAAACCACCAAAAATTAAAGATGTTATTAATTTTATCCATTTCCAATTTCAATTCCTCTATATTGATAAGTGTTAATTTATCCTGATTTATCTCTCCGGATTTGGAAATGTGATATCTGAAATGAAAGCTATCAGGATCGTGTTTCGACAGCACGGCGATAATGTCATCAACAATATCGACTAATTTATCTCCGCTCTCATCTGGATAATTCCATTTATTTTTTATAACAAATTTTCTTATTTCTTTCCATTTGTTCGGTAAATCGTGATTTAAAAAATCGTCTGCCCTTTTATCGTTATAATTTCTGATTTCTGTCAAATAACCTTTCAGATATAACTCCATGCCATGCCGATAGTTAAAGAAAATGGAATAAATAAGCAGATCTGCACCACGTCCATTATTAATAACATATTCCGATAATACATCAGCAGCCTTAAAATAACCTCGCCCCATATCCCAAAAACTTAACAGTCCCCCATTATGTCCGACACAAGCATTGCATGTCCAATCCCTGCTAGCTTTGAATATGTTGGTTTTTTCTTTATTTTCCATCTTTGCAACTTTTAATTATCAGAAAGTAATTTTGAAATGTTTATATATTCCAATATCTTATAATCCTTAAGAACTTCTTTGGGATCCTGAAACTTATACCAACGTTGTGAACTATAGGTATTTTCAGCAACTTGCACTGACCGTGATTCCAATAATTTCTTCGGTGGTAAAATATCGATATTATCTTTAATAAGAAATATACTGCAGTTTATATCCGGAATAATCCTTGCTCTAAGAATATTTTGCCGAACTAATTTATTTACCGTAGGAGTTTTCATTTTAAAATAAGAATCAAATTCCCATGTTGAATACCATGAGTCTGTATTTTTACAAACTTTACCGGGTATTATCTTTCTATCAATCGCTTTTTGGCATATTATACATTTCTGTCCATATTTGTCATACCACATTTCATTAGCGGGGGTAGATCTACCACAAATAGGACAGGTATACACCCCATCTCCTTCCAGAGAAAATCCCTTGGGGTCTTTCCTTAATTTCTGCTTGCGTATTTTATCTTCTACGTAAAAATCAAAGGCTAACTTGGCAAAACCAGCTACCCTATAAGCCGCATCATACGCTTCGTCATCAGATAGCTCCTCGCCATATTCTTTTTTATATATCCTTTTGAATTCCTCTAATTGTTCTTCTGAGATATGCATATCCTTCTTTTATTAAAGTTTTTATCAATTTCCACCTTTCTTTGTGGTAAATCAAATATGATGATATTTGATTCTTATTATTCTCTTCTATTTTTTCTATATCTATCTTTTCTACAATTTTGAATATTTGCGTCTTATTAATAATCATAGCAAAATTGTCTTTTCTTATTTTTACGTTATCATCATTGACTTTTAATATCCGACATCCTGTTATAGGATCTTCTTCACTATTTATAAAATAGATATCCGCTATTCCTATATTTTGACTCTTCAAAGATGAGAAAACGGCAAATCCTAACAGATGTAAAAACAAGAATATTGATACTGGTATAATGTAGATATATTCTTTCCCATAATATAGTAAACCAATTAAGAGCATCAAAAAAAACGTAAAATAGGTAAAAAGATCTCTTTGTAAATAATAATATTTGTTGTCCGT
>JALNXV010000027.1 GCA_023230175.1 Candidatus Cloacimonadota bacterium | reverse complement strand
TGCAAGCAAGGATACTCGCACATCAATATTATTCAATAGCCTTAAATATTACTTATTTTGTATATTTATATTTATAAATTAATAAATGTAAATCAAATAGTGCTTTGTTGATATTTATTTTTGTTTTGTAAAGTTATAATACTATGTTTTTATGCCGACTAACTACCTGAAATATATAGCTTAGGTACAGGAGACCTACAGGAGATGTTATTTCCTGTAGGTCTCCTGTACCTAAGCTGTTACATATTGCCATTTTCTAAAGTCATAAGTATTTATTTTGCAATAATTTAGTTGCATTGAACATATTTAATTTATAATTATAATTAAAATTGTAAAACAAATATACTTTACAATTTATTTTTATTTGATATATTCAATTAAAACTATTAAATAAATTTCAGTTAATACATAACTTTTAATTTAATGACAGACTATCCCTAGCTATATTTCTGATTATTCATAAATAATAATATTTTGCTAGGCTAAATACAATTACATAACAACAGAATAATATAAATTAATAGATTTAATAAAAATGTTAAAATCAATAATTGATATTGATCTTTTCAACTATGAAAAGACGATTATACACTATCTACTTCATAAATTACTTTCAGAGTGTCGTTTTTGATAGGGAAAAACAAAGTAAAATCTTTTACTTTTTTGTCTAAGTAAGCAGATATATATATTTTACCTGATAATTGTTGTCCGGGAAATAAAGAAGTTTTTCTTAGCGATTCAGTTGCTAATTGTTGACGTTTATTGGCAAGTACAAGCAAAGAGCTCTCGATTCGGTTTAATTCATTATAGTATTGTTGTTCTCTTTCATCAGATTTTATATTATACTCTTTTCGTTCTTCTTCGGTTTTATTCTGAAATGATTCTGCAATATCAAATAATAAGAAAAGAGAATTATTTAACTCGTTTGATCTTTTTTGTTTTAAAGATTTATCAATTTGCTTATCGTAATTTCTTATTAAAGTTTCAGGATCTAAGGCATATCCGGTAAGATTTTCATTAAGTCTGTTTGTATAGGTACAGTAAAAAACATCAGGTGAGAGAACAAGTATCTCGTCAGAATTATTCTGAATTAAAACATCAAAAATTAAGGTTCCAAACCTGCTTGAATCATAGTTCACTATTAAATCAACATTATCATTCGCCAGTTTAATTAATTCTTTTCCATTCATCCAAAGAATCTCCGAAGAATTATTTGGGTTTTTCAAGACAAAAACACTTGGTCGATTTACAAAGCAAGCTGTTAATGACAGCACAATTAAGAGTGCAATACAATAAAACACAAATGAAGGAAATTTACTAACTTTTAATGTAGATTTGAGTACTTTGTATAACATATTTTTTCCTTTTTTAGTATAGATTTTTCTATAAGTGTAATACTTTATTATTTATTCAAAATCTCTTTTGCCTTTAAATCAGATAAAACTTCTAAAAAAGCATTTTTGATATTATTATAATCCGGTAAATCCTCAGAGAATTTTATTGCAATTCCTGTTTCATTACTGAGTTTGTTTAAAAGTTCTTTTGTTAAAGTTGATTTCATTTCATCATTTACATCACCACTGAAATCACTTAATAGTACTCCACCTATGTCATTAATTATGGGTAAAGCTCTTGCTTTTAACCTAGCAATAAATTCTTCATTTGATTGTCCGGATTCTCGCTTAATGTCAGAAGATAAGAGCTTTTTTAATGTGCCCTTTAAATCATCTTGAGTATATGCCATATTTTCCCCTCTTTTTAATTGTTTATACGAGATAAATCAAGAAATATTTGACTTGATTTATATATTTTTTTTAGGGAAATAATTCTTAACTCCTCTAACAGCAAAAAAAGATAAAACTACAAAACGAGCTAATTGAAAAATATTAAAAAATCCAATATTTATCTGAATCTTATATTCTAAAAATCCTAAAACTAAGCAAATTAAAAAAAGTATAAAGAACTCTTTGCGTGAAAGCACTGTATGAAATAGTAAAAAAATGCCGAAACTAATATAATTCATAATAACTCCTTGCTTTTAGAAAGAATTAAAACTGGTGGAGGTGGCGGGAATCGAACCCGCGTCCAAAGATAAGTCAAATGCCAAATCTACGTGTGTAGTTATTTTAAATTGTCGGCAAGTTATATAAAATAATCAAAATTTTAATTTGCTTAGTCTGTGAGTTTCGCATAAATCTACAGACATAAATTTATGCTAGCAACAATGTATAACAATCTTTTTGAGGCACGTTGCCATCCTCTCAAGACCGTAGCTGACTATGCAGCTAATGCGTAATTTTCGTTTGCAATTATGCTTTTCAACCGGTTTAACGAGAAAGGTTGACTCCTCGACACGCATCAACAATCCACTCTATCCCTGTCGAATCCATACACCCCCGTATGGAATAAACTTTTTTATAAGAACTAATAACAAAATAATTTTAAATCTACAATATGTCAAGAATTTTTATCATAAAAATTTTTACTAACGCTAAAAATGAGATGTCGCTTTTTACTAAGCATCATAATTAACTTTATATCTCAACCAAATTTTGCCATTATCCATTACTTTATTATCAAGAAGATAAAGTTTATTTGGCTTTATTATTGGCCAATTAATTTCGGGAGAGGAAAAAAGTGTAGGCGTTTTAAAACCCCCAATGACGATTGGACTAAAAAGTATATTGACTTCATCAAGTAAAGAACTTCTAATTAAAGCACCGCTCAAACGACCACCGGAACTCGTGACAATAGTATTTACCTTAAGTTTTGATTTTATCTTCTGAAACATCTTAGGTAGGTCAACTCTATTTTGTCCTTCAACAAGATATGGGATGTTTTTAGAACGTAAAAAAGCTAAATACTCAGGAGGAACTGTTTCTGTTGTTAAGTGAATCATATAGGTTTCAGAATCGTCTGTATCAGCAGTATAACCGTTTCTAAATCTACCTCGTCCATCAACAATTGAAGTCCAAGTTTTTCTACCTGTACGATAGACAATATTATCAGGTAAAAAATCTTTAAATAAATCTTTGATATCACCGTTATATCCGGGAAGTTCTTTTAGTTCTTCTTTTTCAGAAACCACCATATTGCTTCCTTCTATAAACATATCAGGTTTATAAATATCTATAATTGCTTTTGAAAAATTCTTCCATTCTTCGGGAGAACAAAGCATTTGATTAAGTTCAGGATTATTAAAAGAATCAAACATTGTAGTGTCAGGTCCAAATGTAATTCTGCCATCAATTGATGCACCAACGTATAATATAACTTTTGGTCTGTCCATAATTTCCCTCCTACTTCGTCATAACTAATTATAAAAATAAAGAGCCATAGAAACTATGGCTCTTTAAAAATCGTATATTTTTATTTATTAACTTTAAATGTAATATCACCTTTTTCAAAGAAATTAACAATTTGATTTGCTGATGCAAGACCTGCATTAACGTTTGCTTCTTCAGTTTGAGCACCCATTTTTTTAGGAGTAGCAAAATATCTGTCAGCAAATTTATCCATCATTTCATCATTATTGTCCGGAGCAATATCTGTAGCATAACGGAAGTCTTTACGTTCAGTCATAATTTTAACAATAGATTTCTCACAAACTACTTCTTTTCTTGCTGTGTTAATTAAAGTAGCACCTTTTGGCATTAATGAAAGTAAATCATAATTAATTGAATTAACCGTCTCTTTTGTTTTAGGGAGATGTAAAGAAACATATTCACATTTTTTGTATAAGTCTTCCATCTTATCAACAACTTTGATCCCTTCAGCTTCCATTTTTGCTTTAGCTACAAATGGGTCATAAGCATATACTTCCATACCAAAGCCTTTAGCAATATTAGCCACAAAACGACCAACGTTTCCATAAGCATGAATACCAATTTTTTTGCCTCTTAATTCACTACCGGATTTACCGTTATATTTACCTCTTGCAAGATAAATCATCATACCGATTACAAGTTCAGCTACAGCGTTAGAATTCTGTCCGGGTGTATTCATAGCAACTACATTTTTAGCAGTAGCTGTTTCTAAGTCAATATTGTCATATCCGGCACCTGCACGAACAACTATCTTTAAGTTTTTAGTAGCTTCAATGACCTCTTTATCAGCTTTGTCAGAACGAATAATCATAGCATCTACATTTTCAACAGCTTTTAATAAATCAGCCTTTTCTTGATAGCTTTCAAGCTTAATTAGTTCATAGCCTGCTTTTGAAAATATCTCTTCAATTCCTTTCACTGCAGGTGCTGCAAAAGGTTTTTCTGTTGCAAGTAAAACTCTTTTTGACATATCTTACTCCTTAAAATTTTTTAATAAATCTCTTTTAAAACATATATGATTTTTTGTCAATAAATATCTTTTTCTTTTCTCTTATTACAAATTTTTATTTTCAAGCACGAAACAACTTCGAACTTTGATAATCAATAAAAAGCTATTGAATAATATTGTTGTGCGATCATCCTTGCTTGCACTGTAAACATCTTAAATATAACGATATCAATTTGATTAAGGTTCTTGTGTTTAAAGAATTTTTGATGCAAGCAAAGACGGTCGCAAAACTTAGTTATTCAACAGCCTTTATATAAGTATTTTTCTTTAAAACATAAAACAATAATGCGTAAGTCAATATTTTACTTGACAGGATTAGATTTACTATTTATCATAAAATAAAAAATATAGAGGAGTTATTATGAAGATATCTATTATTATAGTTTCAGATAAGGTTTCTCAGGGTTTAATTGAGGATACTCTTGGGGTAGAAATGATAACTTTATTCAAACAACAATTTAATGATTTAGACATTGAAAAAGTTGTCATTGGGTCTAATGCTCAAGCATTATTAAACGTATTTGAACATCACACTTTTTCAGATTACATAATTACTATAGGATGTACAGGGTTAACTGCAAAAGATATTGCTCCGCAAGTTACACAAAATTTTTGTGATAAAGATTTACCGGGGATTTCAGAAATATTAAGATTTGAAGCTTATAAAGAAAACCCAATCGCAATGTTGTCAAGAAATTATGCAGGTATAAAAGGCAATACCATTATTATCAATGTACCGGCAAGCCATAAAGGAGTAAAACTTGCTACAAGGATACTCTTACCAATTTTAAAGCCGACTAAACAGCTTTTAAACGGCCATAAGATATAGATTTTTCTATAAATAAGGAGACAAAATGGATTATCTGACTATAGTAATACTTATAGGTATTATCTTAATCATCTTACTTTTACTTTTTAAAAAGAAATCTACTACTAAAGACGATATAATTAAGGACCTTATTAACAATAATTTTGAAAGATTTGAAAAAATATTTAAAGAAGATAACCTTAATAATCGAATGGAAAACAATAATAACTTATCGAATTTTAAAAATGAAATTAATCAAAATCTAAAAGAAAATCGCACAGAATTAAACTCATCAAATGAACAATTTCGAAAGACAACAGAAGATAAACTTTCTACTTTTTCCGAGACATTAAAGACTGTTTCACAAGACATCCTTAAAGCCCAAACTGAGATTAGATTAGAAACTGAAAAAAAACTTGATAAAAATAACATTGATTTAACTAAATCTTTTGAAGACTTAAATCATAAACTAAATAATAATCTCAATGAATTTGCAAAAACTCAACAATATAATTCAGAACTATATCTTAAAAAATATGAAGAAATAAAAACTTCAATAGAAAATAAAATGGAATCTATTCGTAAAACTGTTGATGAAAAACTACATACTATTCAAGTAGAGAATTCAAAAAAACTAGACGAGATGAGAATAACTGTTGACCAAAAACTACAAGAAGCCCTCGATAAAAAACTTAGCGAATCATTCAATAGTGTCAGTAAGCATTTACAAGACGTATACAAAGGTCTTGGTGAAATGAAAACTCTGGCAAATGATGTAGGTGGTTTAAAAAAAGTATTATCAAATGTGAAAACAAGAGGTGTCATTGGAGAAATTCAACTCGGAAATATATTGGAATCAATTTTAAGCCCCGAACAGTATGAATCAAATGTTGCTACTAAAGCAAATACCCAAGAAAGAGTAGAATTTGCTATTAAATTACCGGGTAAAGATAGTCAAAACTCATCAGTTTATTTACCAATAGACTCAAAATTTCCTGATGCAGCCTATCAAGATTTACTGACAGCTTATGATGATGCTAATCCTGAGAAAATAGCTTCCTCAAGAAAACGTGTCGAACAAGCCATTAAAACAGCAGCTAAAGATATAAAAGACAAATATATCAATCCTCCGGAAACAACAGATTTCGCCATTTTGTTTTTACCTTTTGAAGGTCTTTATGCTGAAGTCTTGCAAAACACTAACCTTGTACATCAAATACAAAATGACTACCATATTAATATTACAGGACCTACCACTCTCGGAGCTTTTATCAATAGTTTACAAATGGGATTTAAAACTCTTGCTATAGAAAAAAGGTCCAGCGAAGTATGGAAATTACTCGGAACTGTTAAATTTGAATTTAATAAATTCGGTGATGTTCTTGTAAAAGCTCAAAACAAGCTCAGAAGTGCCGGAGATGAAATTGATAAATTAGTAGGAACACGAACAAGAAAAATTCAATCCGCTTTACAAAATGTAGAACTTCTTCCTGAAACAGAAAAGTCTCTTATAATTGATGATGTTGAAGATGAAAACGATTTAGATATTTAGAATATAGATAAAAAACTAGCCAATTAATGCAAAAGTTCTACAATCATCCTTGATTATGGTTTTAAGTGTAAGCAAAAATGCTCGCACAACAAGATTATTCAACAGCTTTATACAAAATTATTATGGTACTTTATAGAAATTCTACCTATATAAAGAAAAAAAGCTTGACAGAATCTCATTGAAATATATAATCTTAATAAGGAGCATTTTATGAAAGAAAATATTATTGGTAAAATAGAATTTAAATTTTCAAATCAAGAATCTGTCTTACATATACAGAAATTGTATCCTTATTTAGAAAATGGTGAAGAAATATCTTTAAATTATTTAAAATCTTTGATAGAAACATTAAATTTAAGGACTGAAGTTAATTATAATATTTTAGATTATTATATTAAGGAAGCAATTTCTAAAGGAATAGTTTTGAATGATGTCTTTGTTTCATCAGGGAAAACTGCTCTAAAAAAGAATTCCTCTCATATCACTTTTACAAATAAAGAATTTTCTATTGATACTCTTGATAAATGGTCTTTTTATAATTATCTTTTCAGTAATATGCAACTTCCTGATATGACAAAAAAGATTCCTATACCATTGTATTTTATCAAAAAAGGTGAAATTATAGCTAAGTTACAAATACTTAATGAAGCTATCAACGGTACATCTATAACCGGAGAATCAATAATCGCCGGTAGATTTCAAAATCTAGATTTTAAATCAGGTGAAAATGTTCACTATGATGAAGCAAAAAAATCTTTTATTGCCGGTGCTTGTGGATTTGTAATGTTCAAAGATAATGCAATTAGCGTAGTCCCTCCTTTTTTTGTAACAGAAGACAAAATGCAACTATATTTTATCAATATGGAGAGACAACCACTTTATAATATTGAAAAACAAGACATTGCAACTTTTTTATTAAAACAAAAGATTCATCGGAAAAGCTTAGTTAAAAATTTCAATCTAGATTTAGAACCGGGAAGGCCAATTCTTTTAGCTGAAGGGAAACAACCCTCTAAAGGTCAAGATGCAAAAATTGAATTTTTAGTTGATATTGTTAGTAAACATCAACAAAAAGATGAAAATGATAAAATGGACTATCGTGAGGTTAAACAATTTCCATCAATTGGAGCAAATGAAGCATTAGCAAAAAAAATATTAGCTATACCGGGAGAAAATGGCTATGATATTTATGATAATGTTATTCCTGCAGCCAACCCCAAAGATTTAATCTTAAAAAATGGACCAAATACATATAAAGAAGAAAATGATAAAGAAATTATAATATATAGCAAGGAAGATGGTTTAATAGAATTTAAAAATAATATTATATCAGTTTTTCCACAACTCAATATATCGGGTGATATAGATTTTTCAACAGGTAATATTAATACCAAAGTTAATGTACATATTAATGGTAATGTAAAAACCGGCTTTAAGATCATATCAGAAAAAAATGTTTTCATAAAAGGTATCATTGAAGATAATTGTCAGATTGAGGCCGGAGGAGATTTAATCATTAATGGAGGTTCTCCCGGTGCTAATACTAATATTACTTGCCAAGGCAATATGTCAGTTAAATTTATTGAAGGTGGAAATATCTTTGTCAAAGGAAAATTATCTGTCCAAAGATTTATACTCGCAGCAAACATTGAATGCCTTGATACTATTACTGTAATGGGTGCAGGTATAAATCTAAATGAAAAAGGTGCAATAATTGATTGCAATATTAAAATAAAAAAAGCGTTGTTTTGTCCTACTGTTGGTAATGATACAGGCATTAAAACCTATATTAACTTCGGATATGACCGTTCTATACTAAATAAAATTGCAAATCTTGACGAAACAATCAATAAAATCAAACAATCAATAGATGAACTAAAAGCGAGATTTGAAGATGATATAAGTTCACCTAATATATTTAATTTGATTAAGAATTATGCAAAATCAGTTAAAGATGAAGTTATACAAGCTATTCAAGAAAAAAATAAATTAGATAATCAACTTCAAATGATGACTAAGATTTATGAAAAAGAATTAGATAATAAAAAACAGATTATTGCAGAAGCAAGTGTTCAGATTTCTAATAAAGTATTCCCAACTCTCGCTTTGGAATGTGATTCAATCAAGAAAATTATAGATACTCTTCAACCTCCTTCAAAATACTATCTTGACTTAGAAACAAGATGGATTGAAAGAGGTTCATACCTAACTAATAAATTATAATATAATATCAATAATAATGGAGGTTTCAATTATGAAACTGGAAGGAAAAGTTGTTGTTGCTCAAGGTGGAGGACCAACAGCTGTAATTAATCAATCTCTCGCCGGTGTAGTATTAGAATCAAGAAAATTTTCCCAAGTAACTAAAGTTTATGGTGCAATTAACGGTATGAGAGGCATTGTAAATGAAGATTTTTTAGACTTAACGCAAGAAACTACACATAATCTCGAAAGAGTAGCTGATACACCATCAAGTGCGTTACTTTCAACAAGAGATAAACCTGATGCAGCATATTGTAAAGAAGTTTTCAATGTACTTAAAGCTCATGATGTAAGATATTTCTTTTATATTGGAGGCAATGATAGTTCTGATGCTGTCAGAATTATAAATGAATACGCTCAAGAAGCAAACTACGAATTTAGAGCAATACATATTCCTAAAACAATTGATAACGACCTTGTTCGTAATGATCATACTCCCGGCTATGGTTCAGCAGCAAGATTTGTTGCAGAAGCCTTTATTGGGGCTAACTTGGACAACAGAGCCTTGCCAGGTATTTATATAGGCGTTGTTATGGGTAGGCATGCAGGATTTTTAACAGCAGCTTCTTCCCTCGCAAAAAAATATCCTGATGATGGGCCTCATTTAATTTATTTACCTGAAAGACCATTTCATCGAGAAAAATTTTTAAAAGATGTCAAAGCAGTTTATGACCAATATGGAAGATGTGTTATAGCTGTTTCTGAAGGAATTTGTGATGAAAATGGTGTTCCCATAATTACTAAATTAACTGATAATAATGAAAAAGACCAACACGGAAATATTCAACTATCAGGAACAGGTGCTCTTGGCGATCTTTTAGCTAATTATATTAGAAAGAATTTAAAGATATCAAGAGTAAGATCTGATACTTTTGGGTATTTACAAAGATCATTTCCGGCTTGCGTCAGTGATGTAGATCAACACGAAGCAAGAGAAGTCGGTGAAAAAGCAGCTCATTATGCAATTTGGTATAATATTGATTGCTCTATTTCAATCCAAAGGACAGGTTATTATTCTGTAGATTATAAACCTATACCATTAAATGAAATTGCAGGCAAAACAAGACATATGCCGGATGAATATATAAATGCTACCGGTAATAACATCACAGATTCCTTTATTTTATATTGTAGGCCTTTGATTGGTTCCGGGTTTAAACAATCTCATAGGATTAGAGCTCCAAAAGTAGAAAAATTACTTATTCGTTCATAAAATAATATTATAAAAAATAATAACCGGGTATAAAGCCCGGTTTTTTATTTATTAAAAAAACTATTGACTTATTTTAATCATAAAATATCTTTACTTACATAAATTTACAGTCTTAAATTTAAATTAAGCTGTATAAAACAAATAGAAGGAAAAATATGACCACATTCAATGAAATGAATCTTAGTACAGATTTATTACGAGCTATTGAGGATTTAAATTTTGAAAAGCCTATGCCGGTCCAGGCTGAAGTAATCCCATATTTAATTGAAAAAAATGTCTCGGATATGATTGTACTAGCCCAAACAGGAACAGGTAAAACCGCAGCGTACGGTTTACCTTTATTACAAAAAATTGACGCAGATAACAGACGTACTCAAGTCTTGATTTTATGCCCTACAAGAGAATTATGTATTCAAGTTGCAGAAGATTTAACTTCTTACTCAAAGTATATTAAAAAAGTTAAAATTGCGGCTGTTTTTGGTGGAGCCAGCATTGAAAGACAAATAAAAGTCCTAAATAGTGGAGCTCAAGTTATATGTGCTACCCCCGGTAGATTATTAGATTTATTACGAAGAAAAGAAACTAATCTCTCAACTATCAATGCTGTTGTTCTTGACGAAGCAGATGAAATGTTAAAAATGGGATTTAGAGATGACCTTGAATCCATTCTAAGTGAAACTCCCGATGATAAAAATACTCTATTATTTTCAGCAACTATGCCTCCGGAAGTAATGCAAATTACAAAAAATTATCTCAAAGACCCTAAAGAAATAACTATCGGAGAAAAGAATGTAGGTGCAGACGGTGTTGTTCATCATTGCTATATGGTTCAAGCCAAAGATAGATATCTTGCTTTAAAGAGAATCGTAGATTTTTATCCTGAAATCTATGGTATTGTTTTTTGTAGAACTAAAAAAGAAACTCAAGAAGTAGCTGACCACTTAATGAGAGATGGTTATAATGCTGAACCTTTACATGGTGATTTATCACAAGCTCAACGTGAACTCGTAATGCAAAAATTTAGAAGCAAGCACGTAACATTGCTTGTCGCTACTGATGTTGCAGCCAGAGGACTAGATGTAGATGATTTAACTCATGTTATTAACTATAACCTCCCTGACGAAGCAGAAGTATATACTCATAGAAGTGGAAGAACCGGTAGAGCAGGTAAAAAGGGTATTTCCATTATAATTGCCAATTTGAGAGAAAAAAGAAAGATTTCCGATATTGAAAGGAATCTTAAGAAACAAATTGAAACTAAAAAAATATTCACAGGTAAAGAGATATGTGAAAAACAACTCTTTCATATGATTGATAAAATGGTTCAAGTTGATGTTAATGAAGATGAAATTAATCCATTTCTTGAATTGATATATAAGAAATTAGAATGGTTTGAAAGAGAAGAAATTATTAAAAAATTCGTTTCTTTAGAATTCAACAGATTTTTAGATTATTATAAAGATGCCAAAGACTTAACTATTAATACTTCATTTAAAGATAGAAATCAAAATTCTGATATTAATTTTAACAGATTCTTTATAAACTTAGGGAATATTGATAAATTAACTCCTCCTGAATTAATAGGCTTAATTAATGATTTAACTGACCAAAAACATATCGCAATAGGTAAAATTGATATTAAGAAAACATTCTCATTCTTTGAAGCTGATGCAGTATATACAGATACTATCCTTAACTCAACTGAAGATGCCTATTTTGAAGATAGACCTATCTCAATTGAACTTTCTAGTGAAAGACCTCAAAGAGATAATAAAAAACGTTCTTTTCATAGGAAAAATTCTCAATCCGGATTTAACTCGGACAAGAGAAGAAATAACTCAAAATCAGATAGATATAAAGATAAAAGATATTAAATTTTGAACTCCAAAAAGTGTAATGTACAAATGTTTCATTACACTTTTTTTTTATTTTATAAGTAGTCATCACTATTTATCTCTTGACATTGTGATTATGTTTAATTATATAGGATATACATCATAAAAATAAAGAATCATACTGAGGGCATAATGAAAAATATTTTATTATTACTTACTCTTTTGATTATTACTTCTTGTAAAAACAACAACAATAACTATACAGATAATAAAATTAATAACTCTATAAAAGTTAATGTTATGGTAGTACAATACAATAATATTGAAAAAGTTATTTCAACAACCGGATCTGTAAATTTTAAAAATGTTATTAATGTTTGTCCTAAATATACTGCAACTATAAAAAATATACTTGTAAATGAAGGTGATGACATTAAGGAAAATCAGATTATTGCAAATATTGATGAAACCAACCTTAATGCTTATTATAATAATTTTAATATAGCTAAAAGAAACTATCTGGCATCCAAGTATCAAACTGAAAAATATAATCTTAGCCCTGTTGGGTTAAAAGCTTTTGAAAAAACCTATAATAAAGAACTTACCTTACTTGAATTTGCAAAAAAGAATTTAGCTATAAAATCTCCTGCAAATGCATTAGTTTTACGAACAAACTTCAAACCTAACGAGTTGTATAATTCTGACACACCTGTCATTACCATTGTTAAAGAAAAAGAATTACTAGTTGATTCATACATATCTAAAACTATTATTGATAAACTTAAACTCGGACAAGAAGCCATTTTAAAAACAGGAATAAATAATGATAGATTTGAAGGACAAATTTTATATATTTCTACACAAGTAGATTCTATAAATAATATGTATCCAATAACGATAGGGTTAAAAAATAGCATTATTTTAAATAAATTACGCAATAATCAGTTTTTAATTGTAGATATAATTTTGGAAACCAAGGATAATGTTATATCGATTCCAAAACAAGCTTTATTAGATGATAATACTGTAATGATTTCTGAAAATAATATTGTTAAGATTAAACCTGTCAAAACAGGTATATCAGATAAAAATAATATAGAAATTATTGATGGATTAAATATTGGTGAAAGGATAATAATTAATAATTTTGATAAATTAGTCCAAGATCAAGTGATTATTGAAGATAGCCTTAAGAACATTTCTAAATAAAGCTTACAAATATTTAATTGCATCAGCCTTAAATTCTTCATATCTTGCCATTAAATATAGTAAATCAGATAGTCTATTAATAAAAGAAATTATATAACTTGATACTTCATATTCTTTTGATAAGCCGATTATTCGTCTTTCAGCTCTTCTCGCAATAGTTCTACATACATCTAATTTAGCAGATTGTATTGTGTTTCCGGGGATAACAAAGCCTTTAAGTTTGATAATTTCTTCAAAATAATATACTTTTTCAGTTAGATAATCTACTTGAGTAGAATCAATTGGATTAGTAAACTTCTTTTGCACTGATGCCAATTCTCCCATAATTCTAGGTAAAATTTTTTGAATATCATCTAAAAGCTTTTTAGTTTCTTCAAGATTAGCATAATGTTTTGCTTCTCCCAGATGAGCATCAAGTTCATCTAATGTACCATAAGATTCAACCCGTAAGCTACATTTATCAATTCTTTCACCTGACCATAATGAGGTTTGCCCCTTGTCTCCGTTTTTTGTAGAAATACTCATTTTTTTATCCCTTTATTAAGTTTATTAATTATCTATGTCATAATAGCAAATAACATAAACAAGTCAATATTTTTTTATTTATCTGTGATTTATATCTCAGATGAGAAATGAAATCTGCAAACAAATTTTAAATTTATCTTGACATATATAGATAATATAATAATTTGTCTATATGGAGGAATAATGATAACAGTTAATGAATTATTTGAAACTTGTAATATTCAAGATATTACGAATGGTTATGCTCAAGATATGAGCAATGAAGATTATGTTTGTTTAATCTGCGGGAAAAGATATAGTTCTCAAGAAGTTTATAGTTTTAACAATGCATTTTATTTAGCCGAAAAAGCTGTTAAAATGCATATTCAAGCAGAACACGGTTCAGTCATTGAGCATTGGTTAGATTTTGATAAAAGTATTACCGGGTTATCTGAACAACAAATCAATATTATCAGGTTAATTACTCGAGGCTTAAATGATAAAGAGATATCTATAAAGCTTGGAGATATATCTGAATCAACAGTTAGAAATCATAGGTTTAAGTTAAGAGAAAAGGCAAGGCAAGCAAGAATATTTTTAGCTATAATGAATTATGTGGAAGATATAATTCAAGATAAGAAGAAATTTATTGCTATTCCAAGAAATATTAAACATATTGACGAGCGTTTTCAAGTGACATCTGAAGAAAAAAATAAAATTATCAATAAATACTTTAATGATAAACAACAACTTCTTCGATACCCCAAAAAAGAGAAAGAACGACTTATAGTTTTACAAAAAATATTAGAGTTATTTGACCCAAATAAGAAATACAAAGAAACCGAAGTAGATAGCATTATTAAAAATTATTTTCTTAATCTTGATTATATTTTAATACGTAGAGCATTTATAGAGTATGGTTTTATGGACAGGAAAAATGATGGAACAGCTTATTGGGTAAAGTAAAAAACCATTAATTTTTCTTGACTTATAAATTATGTAGTATATAATCATAAAAAAAAGGAGGTGATTATGTCGCAACGAGCATTTTTCCCTAGTAAATATATACAGGGGGCTAATATTATAAACGAATTACCGGATATTATAAAAGACTTTGGTTCAAAACCGGTTATAATAGCTTCTCCAAGTGTTAAGAGTAAAATTTTACCTAGTTATGGTGAGATAATTTTAAAGAAAAAAATTGATATAATTGTCTTTAATGGAGAGTGTACTAATACTGAAATTGACAGATGTTTAAAGATAATAAATGATAATCATTATGATATTGTTATAGCAATGGGGGGAGGCAAGACGATAGATACCGGTAAGATTTGTGCAGATAAAGCAAATTTGCCTGTGATTGTTATTCCTACAATAGCTTCGACGGATGCCCCTTGTAGTGCTTGTGCTGTTACTTATACTAAAGAAGGGAACTTCGAATCTGTTCTTTATCAGAAAACTAATCCAACAATGGTAATAGTTGATACAAAAGTAATTGCAAATGCCCCGGCAAGGTTCTTAATTTCAGGAATGGGTGATGCCTTAGCTACATTTTTTGAAGCAAAATCTTGTCTTAGAAGTAATGCTAAAAATGAATGCAATGGACATAGTACTTTGACAGCATTTCAGATTTCAAAATTATGTTATGATACATTACTTAGATATGGCTTGCTTGCCAAGATAGCAAATGAAAATCAAATTGTCACTCCTGCCTTGAATAACATTATAGAAGCAAATATATTATTAAGCGGTATTGGTTTTGAAAGTTGTGGTTTAGCGACAGCTCACGCAGTGCATAATGGTTTAACTGAATTACCTGAAACTCATAAATATTATCATGGTGAAAAGGTTGCTTTCGGAGTATTAACAGGGTTACATTTAAATTCTGAAGACAAACAAACGATTGACACTGTTTATGAATTTTGTAAACAAATTGGCTTACCTACAACCTTTTCGGAAATTGGGCTTAAGAATATTTCTAAAGATAAATTACTAAAAATTGCTACAAAGACTTGTTCAAAAGAACAATCTATACATCATGAAATTACAATCATTACAAAAGAAAAAGTAATTGACGCTTTAATAATGGCAAATGCTTATGGAGAAAAATTCTGATTTAAGACTTATGTTATTCAATATACTATAAAAATGAATCCAATTTTTTAATATCTAAAATTGACAAGAATTAAGATTAGATATTAATGACATTAGTTTATTATTAATTTTGTAATTTTAAAACTATAGTTTTTTTTTAAATTGGAGTTGTTATGAATCATAAGTATATTGAAATTTTAGAAAATCTACCTATTAAGAAATCTGTTTTTTCATTGATTGTTCCTACAGTATTGGCAATGTTAGTTCAAATATTGTATAATTTAACCGATACATTTTTTATTGGAAAGCTAAATGACCCTTTCCAAGTTGCCGCAGTCACCATTACAATGCCCATTTTTATGATGTTAATGGCTATTTCCGGAATCTTTGCTCATGGTGCTGCATCTTTTTTATCCCGTAGTCTTGGCGAAAAAAAATATTTGCAAGCAAAACAAATAAGTACTATATCAATTTTTTTGATGGCTACTACAGCTATTGTTATTATGATTCTTTTTTTATGGAAGATTGAAAATATTTTGATAATGATAGGAACTAGCGAAAATACTTACAATTATGCTAAAAGTTATTTACAGATTATTATTTCCGGTTCAATGATGATAATGCTAAATTTTGGTATTAGTCAATTATTTAGAGCTGAAGGTGGAGCAAAGATTGCAATGTTGGGTATGATGGTTGGTACAGGATGTAATATTATTTTAGACCCGATTTTTATCTTTATGCTTAATATGGGTGTTATTGGTGCCGCTTACGCAACTATAATTGGTAACACAATATCTTTAATCTTTTATATTATTTGTTATAAACAAGGGAAAAGTTTGGTTACGCCGTCATTAAAACATTTATCTTTTAACTTTAACCATATAAAAGAAATTTTAAAAATTGGCTTACCTTCCTCTCTAAGTCAAATTATGATGAGTTTTGGTAGTGCTTTGTCTTATTATTATGCAGCTTTTTATGGAGATTATGCACTTGCTGCGATGGGAGTAGCTCAAAGAATTATTTCTATAGCAATTTTTACTTTTATTGGTATCTCAACAGGAATACAGCCATTAATTGGGTATAATTATGGTGCATTTAATTATAAAAGATTAAAAGATTCATTAGTGTTCTCAATAAAATTATCCTTATCAATTTCAGTTATTTTTATTTTTCTATTTATTGCATTTTCAAAATATGCAGTTATTGTTTTTATTAATGAACCACAAGTAATTGAATATGGAAGTAAGATTTTAAGAATGTTTACCTTTGCAATTCCATTTGCTGCATTACAGATGATTTTTATGGTAACATTGCAGTCTATGGGCAAAGCTTTACCTTCATTAATATTATCTCTTTCAAGACAAGGGATTGTATATATCCCCGCTATTATATTCTTTAATTATTTATGGAAATTTGATGGCATAATTATGGCATTACCTGTTACAGATTTTATGACTGCAATAATAGGTTTTGTCTTTTTCTATAGAGAAATGTCAAAATTTAAACATAATAATGCTTTATCAACAGCTCAAGTATAAGTATAAGAAAATTGTTTTGTTATTTTTTACCTTATATATAGGACAATTATGTTCTAACGCTTGTAGTTTGTAAAATGTTTAATAATTAATATTCTTATAATTTTAAAAAATTTTTTATAC
>JALNXV010000342.1 GCA_023230175.1 Candidatus Cloacimonadota bacterium | reverse complement strand
TGGGAATGGCCGTTTGCTTTCATTCGTGATAATCCTTCTTGTAAGCGAAGAGCCGCTGCTTGCGCTCAGGAAGCTCTACCTTGGGCCTCTTGAATCGTTCAGACGCTTCGGGAATGTCATAGAACTAGCAATAACTCTGTCATTTGCGGGAATTTCAGTTGCTGTTATGTTCAGTGCCAATCAGTTCAATATGGGAACAGAGGGCTCGTTCTATGCAAGCGCAGGGCTGGCCGCTATGGTTGCACTGAGCTGGGACATGCCTCCGGTGATCTCTCCCATAGTTTCGATTCTCATGGGAGGGATGCTTGGAGCGATAATTTGCTACATTCCTGCTCTTCTTAAAGAGAAATTCGGAGCTTCTGAGCTGGTTTCGTCGCTGATGCTCAACTATGTTTTCTATTACCTTGCCAAATACTTCTCCTATCGTGAAGCATTCAAGGATCCGACCTGCGGGTATCCTGCAACTTATCTTCTTCCTGACAATGCGAAGCTGACCCAGTTCATACCCGGCACAAGAATTCATACCGGAATCTTTGTCCTGATTCTTGTACTGATTGCAATCTGCTTCTTCATGTACAGGACCCGCTGGGGCTATGCACTGATTCAGACCGGACGCAATGCCCAGTTTGCCAAGTTTGCAGGAATCAACACTGCAGTTGTTGTTGCCTACTCGCAGCTGATCGGCGGGTTCGTCGGTGGCATGGGAGGTGCTGTTGAAGTTCTGGGAATGTATGACAGATTCCAGTGGCAGAGCCTTCCAGGCTATGGATTCGATGGAATAGTTGTTTCGATTCTTGCAAAGAACAAGCCTCAGTATGTTCCGCTTGCAGCCTTCTTCCTTGCCTATCTTCGAATAGGTGCCGATAAGATGGCTACTTCAACCGATGTCACCAGCGAGATGATTTCAATCATTCAGGGAGTGATCATAATGCTTGTCGCCGCACAGGCCTTCCTTGCAGGCAAGCGCCAGAAAATGCTGGTAAAGGAGATTAGAAAGAATGGATAACAGCTTTTTCAGTCTGATTTTCACAACAGACTTTGCCTATTCGATCCTCCGGGTCACGACACCTCTGCTTTTTGCTACCATGGCTTCAGTTGTTGCTGAGAACGCCGGGGCGTCCAACATCGCTCTAGAGGGCATAATGCTTTTCTCTGCGCTGTTCGGGGCAATCGGTTCCGGTCTTTCCCATAGCGTGTGGGTAGGGCTCCTTACAGCTCTTGCAGGCGGGCTTTTCATCTCGATGATGCTTGCTTATTTCGCATTGTACTTGAAGACTAACATCATCCTTTCAGGAATTGCGCTCAATACTCTGGCAACAGGCGGAACGGTGTTCCTGATGTATGTGATCCTTCATGACAAGGGAACTACATCGTCGATTACGACGATTCCTTTTCCAAAGGTGAATATACCTCTGATTGACAAGATACCTGTGCTCGGTCCGATTCTTTCGGGACATAACATTCTTACATATGTTGCGTTCATATCAGTTTGGGTGGTCTGGTACATCTTGTACAACACCAAGCTTGGAATGCACATGCGCTGCGTTGGAGAGAATGCCGAGTCGGCGGCCTCTGTTGGAATCCATATCGTCAAGACAAAGGTCATTGCACTTCTGATCAGCGGAGTGCTTGCGTCGCTTGGAGGTGCTTTCCTCTCGATGGGCTATATGACAGGATTCACGAAAGGAATGGTCTCAGGCCGAGGCTTCATAGCTCTTGCCGCTGCGGCGATGGGACAGCTCAGCCCTGTGCCCTCAATGGTTGCGGCTATCGTTTTCGGCTTTGCCGATGCTCTTAGCAATATGCTTGCTGCTCTGAGGATACCTGATGAATTCGTGAAGATGATTCCTTATGCCGTTACAGTGATAGGGCTTGTCGTGTTCTCTGGAATCCGCAGGAATCAGCTGAAAAAGAGCAGAATAAAGGCTCTCACTGCAAAAGCAGTATCTTAAGGAGAAATTATCATGGATGATAGAATACCGATCATTATGGATTGCGACCCAGGTCACGATGATGCGATTGCACTTCTCATGGCTCTGGCTTCTGAGAAGATCAATGTCCTTGGCGTGACGACTACCGCGGGCAATCAGACTCTTGCAAAGACCACGGCCAATGCACGCAAGATCTTGTCATTTGTTGGCTCTCATGTTCCTCTTGCAAAGGGAAACGAGAAACCGATGGCCCGTGAGCTCGAGATAGCTCCTGCTGTTCATGGAGCTTCCGGAATGGACGGCCCTGTGTTCCCGCCGAATGATTATCCAGTCTCGTCTGAGCCTGCCTGGGATTTTTCCAGACGTCTGATCCTTGCAAGCCCTGTTCCTGTTACCCTTGTTGCCACCGGCCCGCAGACAAACTTGGGGATTCTTCTTTCCAAGTACCCTGAGGTTAAGAAGAACATCAGAGAGATTGCCTTTCTTGGCGGTGGCATTGACCATGGCAACTGGACAGCGGCGGCAGAGTTCAACATACTGGTCGACCCTGAAGCAGTAAAGATTGTCCTGGAATCCGGGCTTCCGATCCGCATGGTTGGCCTTGATGTCACTGAGAAGGCTCTGATGAAGCATGCAGACATAGAAGAGCTGCGAAACGACGGCAGGCCTGTTCCTGTGCTTGTTGCCCAGCTTCTGGACTTCTTCCTTAAATTCCACGAGGAGATAGGATTCGCCGGTGCTCCGATGCACGATCCTTGCGTGATTGCCTATCTTATAGATCCCATCATCTTCAAGATGGTGCCTTACTATCTTCAGGTGGAGACCAGAGGAACCATCACCACTGGGATGATCCTTGCAGACAAGAGACTGAACAACAAGAAGCCCTCCCCGAATGCAGAGGTAGCGATGGAAATAGACAGAGACCGCTTCATTGCGCTTCTCAAGAAGCTGGTCAAATCGTACTGAAAGGTGAAGCTTCGGTGCAGGATGCAATCATTTACGGTTGGGTTTCAGCCATCTGAAGGTACTTCCAGATTGGAACTATTCTGATCAGACCTGAATCAGTCTTGACTTCGGCTTCTTCATCAAGCGTCACCAATGTGCTTTCGGCCATTGCCTCACTTATGGCTCTTGTTTCCCGTTCGCTGGCAATGCTGCTTGAGACTTGGACAAGCTCGATGGAGCGAAATCAACTTCATTTCCTTTTTGAGTCACATAGTAAAACATCTGGTCAGTCTTTCGCTTCAGATGCAGGAACACAATGTTTTCAATTCTTGCTCCGATGTCCTGTGAAACAGAAGCGGCCAACGCATGGTCCGCTATGTAGACTTGCCATCTGCACCGCTTTGTTTGGACTTCTCACCGGAATCATGAACACTGCTGCAGATGTCCAAGGTATTCCGTCATCAATGGCTTCGAGATTCTGACATGCCTGCCAGAGAGGCGCTGATAAAGCTTTGCTTCCGACATTCTGCAGCCCATCATGGATAGAACACGATAGGTCATGATCTTGACTTGGAAATATTGTGTTGCAGCACTGCATCGCGGAATATTATGTCATTCGTTATGTCTTGGAAGAAAATGCTTCTTCAGAAAGCAGCTTGGAACTGGAACCGGTGATGTTTATTTCACAGTTTTCCGAAAAACCGTTAAACTTTTCTGAATGGTTTTGGCTGAAACCGTTAAACTTTTCTTACCGGTTATCGCATTATCAGGGGAAAGCACTGTTTAGTAGAAATAACTAATGATATTACCTATGTCAGAATGCCTTAGGATTTGTGTAAAAATAACATGAGCAATATTGATTCAAAACCGCCATAGTGATATAATGGGAGCATGCTTGATGAACAGACCGAAAAACGGATAAAGACGATAGTGCCGATTCTCAACGAAAGCCAGAAGCGGAAGTACCTTGCGGCGGAAGCGGAAAGCCTTGGGCGCGGCGGCGTGAGCCAGATCAGCCAGGTGCTTGGCGTTTCACGCAACACCATAGCGGCGGGCATGAAGGAGCTCAGCGGTGCCCCTGCTCCGTGCGAAAGGATCAGGAAGGAAGGCGGCGGGAGGAAGAGCATCGAGGAGAAGCAG
>JALNXV010000341.1 GCA_023230175.1 Candidatus Cloacimonadota bacterium | reverse complement strand
CTGACATAGCCTTTTCTGCTTGAATCGAAGAGTTTGAGGAAGAAGTAATCGTCATCAGGATAACCGTAGCCCTGTCTCCTTATGGTCTTGATCTTAAATGCGAAATTTCGCATTTCGAATATAATGCGAAGAAATCCAAAATGCGATCATTTTCTTAAAACCCCATCAGACACAAGCTATTTAGCCTCTTTGCCAGAAATCCATCGCATTTTGTTTTTAGATAATAGCTATCTTAATCCCATTTTCTTTGCCATTTCTTCTTCTTTGCCGCACCATACAGGTTTGAGAGAACGGTTGTCAGGATGTTCACATTTCACAAGTTCCGATGCCAGCATCTCCAAAGATGGTTTTGCATAGATTTTGGTTGTTTCCAGTTTTGAATGTCCCAGAATTGCTGATACCAGATATATTGGAGTGCCGTTTTGGAACATAGTTGTTGCTTTTGAGCGTCTTAACATATGAGGATAGATGTTCTTAGGAAAAGATGGATCTATGGAACTTGCTTTGCTGGCAACTTTGTCAAGCATCAGCTGTATAGCCCGCGTCGAAATCATACATCTTGAATCATGATGATTTGTAAAGAAAAGAAAAACATCACTATCTGGGTTCGACCCATGCACTTTGGCGATGTATGTTGCTACTATTTTGCTTGTATCTTGGGAGAGTGGTACATATCGTTCCTTTTTTCCTTTTCCCTTGATGAATACAGCAGGAGTTGCAGATGTGAAAATCAGATTCCCGACTTTCAGTGAGATCAGTTCAGAAACACGCATGGCGGTCTCATACAACATGATGAGAACAACCTTGTTCCTGTATCCTAATTCCGTATTGGGAAAACATTTAAGCATCAAAACTACCTGTTCAGGAGAAAGAGTTCGTTTCTCAAGTTTTTCCGATGATGGACTTTTGACTGTTGAGGCCCAAAGGGATACCGACTGAATCGAGATGTCTTTGGAAGCACAAAAGGAAATATATGATTTCAGTCCGGCAAGCCGTATCCTGACTGTTGACGGTTTGTTGCCGTTATCCATGAGGAATCTGCTGAATCCATAGACAAAATCCCTTGTGCATTCCGAAAAGAGAAAGTCATTCACTCCTTTTCCCTGTTCCTTTACATATCGTCTGAAGAGGGACAAGGTGTCAACATAGGAAGAAATCGTGTTTGTACTTCGGCACATAATATTTGGTAGATAGATGTTTAAGAATTCATACACAAAAGAGAAAAACAAATCAGATGATGTCATTTTCCAAAGCCTCCATAGATACGATGCCGTTCTTTTCAAAACAGTCTCTTGTTGCTTTTGACTGAGAATCGAGGGAATGGTAATAATACATAGTCTCTTCGACTGACGAGTGCCCAAGATATTTTTGCAGGTATGGTATCATCACGTTGAGGTCTTTGCCTTCTTCAACCCAGGAATCGATCCGATGTACGACAAAGGTATGCCTCAAGGAATGTATGGTAGGATGTTTAATCTGTATCCCATGAAGTTTTTCCCATACCCTGTTGAACGCATGGATTACAGTACATTTATGGCAATGACATCCCTCCTTGGTCCCCGGAAAGAACCATTGCCGTGAGGGATAATAAAAATCTGCCTGTTTGTTATATTCCAGCAACAGCGACAGGACATTCTTTGCGGGAAATACCAATCTGTCTTTATCGCCCTTCGAGTGCTTTATCCGGATTATTCCCTCGGCAAGATCTACATCTGTTACTTCAAGAACCACCGCTTCGTTAAGCCTCATACCGCAGTAGTAGTACAGGTGGAACATGATATAGTAGAGGAGAAACCCTAATCTGTTTTTTTTGTCCGTATAACAATCAATGCAGAATTCCTTGGCACAGGCAAAGAACTCATCGATTTCTGTTCTCGATAACACATAAGGTACTGGTTTGTTTTTTGATGTACCTCTTGGAGCAATATAGGCTTCAATCCCAAGAGAACGCAAGTAAGAGGCAAGCATTATCACCAGATTTATTCTTGCGACCAAAGTCGTTTCACACTCCGTAGGTCTTTTCTTACACCATTGAGAAACCAGATTGTAATCAAGTTTGCCGTTATCAAACCCTTTGGAGAGTACAAAGCTATCAAAATTTTTGAAGCTTTTCGCTTCACTTGTAAAATCAAATCCGCAAGCCTGTTTCTCTTCTATAAGCCCATTAATATACGGAGCAAGTTTTGATTCATAGGTTATTGCTTTATTCATTGCTACCCCCTCCGCAATCAAGGGCGCAGTTTCTGAGGTTTTCATAATCCTTTTCAAGATAACAGTCGACGTTGGCATAAGTAGTATGGCCCAAAGCCGATGTGATGATATCAAATCCTGTACCGTGCTTAAGTAATCTTGATGCATATGTTTTTCTAAGGATATGAAACCCTTTTGCCTTCTCTCCCAGCATCCGGCTCAAAGAAGCTATGCATCTTGCTGGAGAGTACCGGCAATATGGAGCGGTACGACGCACTAAAATCGTGTCTGAATTTGATTCTGGTCTGAAACTGAGAATATATCTTGTAATAAGATTCCCCAGAATAACAGGAAACGGCAATCTGATAAAAACCTTCGTCTTCTGTTGTAGAATCGATATGCTTTGGCTGTCCCAGTCAATGTCTGAAAGTTTTAAAGAAACAATATCGCAGGAGCGGAGGCCGAGATATAGCCCCAGACATATGATTATCGCATCTTCTATTTCGATAAGAGTTCCAGCTTCTCCAATTCCTGCTTCAATCTTTGCAACCTGAGAATCCAAAAGGATTGAAATGGGTTTATGATATAGATTGTTGCAAGAGTGTAAATGCATAGGTAGATTGCTGGGAACTTTTCCTCGCAATGCAAGGAAAGACAGGAAGAATCTTATCTCTCCATTGTATAAGTTTTTACCGGCTAGGGTTTTGTGTTTATCTGCGATATTGAAACTCTTTATTGTTTCTGTTGTAATACCTTCAAATTCACAAATCCCTTTGTGTGAAAGAAAATTCACAAAGCACAAGATTGCACAGCGATAGGATCTTATAGTCGATTCTGAATACCCGTCTTGCTGTCGTTCTGACAAAAACATATTCACCTCATCGACAATCCAAGAAGGTGCTAGTTTATTACCGACAGTTTGATATGTTCTTTCATTAATCCTCTGGAGTTCTGAACCCTCAAGGATGGCACACAGTATTGATATATACCGTCTCCAGGATTTGTTGTGGATTTTTCGACACTCGCAAACTGCTTCGATCCATTTGAATCCAAGTTCCGATGTGAATTTGTAATCATTGGCAGAAAGAAACAGGATAAGGTCATTTGAAGCTTCGTCAAAGAACTTCTGCGGGCTGTGAGAATACCGAGTATTTTGAAGGTACGCCCTTTCCTGTTCTTGAGCCGCTACAACCTCCGCTATGGTATAACCATTATCGGTTGATAGTTCTTCAAATACAGAATTACCTCTAATGAATCGTCCGATAGTCCTTTGACTGCAACATAAGAGATTTTCCTTGCAGCAGTTGTATTCCAAAGATAAAAATGTGCAAAATTCAGAGAGCCCTTGGAACTGCCATGTTTTAATGGGATCCAAATATGAAACAAAAACATGCGGAGTCAACTCTCCAATGCTGGCAACCCCCAACGTCAGAGCCTGTTTCAATAGTTTCATGCAGGCATCCCTATATGTTTCCCATTTGTGTGTTGCTGGGTCGATCGTTGCGAGAAAAGAAAGCAATGGAGTGGTACTCCACTCGGGAATTCGTTTCAAAGTGTAATCTCGGATTCGCTTGTTTTGATTCATAGTTCCACTATCCATATAAGAAGGCCTCCAATGCCTTTACTCATAGGGTAGCATGCCAAAATGCGATAGTTTTCCGGCAAAGATGTTAAATAGCTTGTGTCTGATGGGGTTTTAAGAAAATGATCGCATTTTGGATTTCTTCGCATTATATTCGAAATGCGAAATTTCGCATTTCGAATAAAAACTCTCAGAAGACAGGGCTATGGTTACCCTGATGATGATTATTTCTTCCTCAAGCTCTTTGATGCCAGTAGGAAAGACTATGTAAGAAACCCTGTGGCTGAAAGAATCACACAGAAT
>JALNXV010000340.1 GCA_023230175.1 Candidatus Cloacimonadota bacterium | reverse complement strand
TTTCAAAATGTATTTAAAAGAGCATCTTTATGGTATATATTTGATATTGTTTTTTAAGATAATCTTAACTGTTTTACCATTATTCTTTCCGTTTTGTACAAAAAACATTATTGATTTGGGGATTCTCCGAAGTGATGTTTCAACTACATTATTTTGGGCATTTATGTTTATGGCTATTGTATGTGTAAGGCAGTTAATATTAATCTTTTTCTGGCGTATAGAGACTAATATAAATACAAAGATTATTTTCAGTTTAAGAAAAAAGATTACTCAGAAATTATTTAAACAATCTATAAGTTATTTTGAGAAAAAAGAACAAGGTGAATTGTTGACAATCATTAATAATGATACTGAGAGAGTGGAAAACTTTGCTTTAAGAACTTTTTATGAGATAGTCTTGTCTATGATAACTTTCGTGATTGTATTAGTAATAGTTTTTAGATTAAATATCATTTTGGCATTAATATCTTTAATGTGTATTTCAATATTTCCCCTTTTTCAAAGGTTCTTTGTTGGGAAGTTCAGAGAGAATTCCGCCAAAGAAAGAGAAGCATTAAGTAAAATTACCTCTACATTTCAACAAATGTTTAGTAATGTTTATATCGTGCTTTCTTATAATCTGCAAAATAAACTTTTGGATAGACTTGATAAACCAAATAATGATTTAATAACTTCTAGAATTAATAATGAAACATATGGTGGTATTATTTCTCTTCTAATTGAAATGGTGTTACAATTTCCTCTCACAATCGTTACTTATGGTTTAGGTGGATATTTTGTAATAACCGGAAAAATGGAATTGGGTGGATTGATAGCTTTTTCATTATATTTATCATATTTAGTTTCACCTATTTCTTTTTTTTATAGGTTAAAAACCAGTATTGCACAAATAAATGCTTCTTTTGAGAAGTTAGAAGAAGTTCTTTCAATACCTGAAACACAAAATGAAAACGATAACTTTGATATTTTAGCTAAAGAACAATATCTTATTAAATTTGATAATGTGAGTTTTTCATATTCTGAAAATACTAAGGTTTTCAAAGATTTCAGCTTGGTTCTTAAACCGGGCTGTATGGTAGCAATTTGTGGTAATTCGGGTGCAGGTAAGTCAACATTAATAAAGCTCCTTTTAAGGTTTCATAATGTTGACTTAGGAAATATTTTTATAAATGGTAAAGACATTAAACAATATAAACTTTCTTCATTACGTGAGTATTTTAGCATAGTTCCTCAAGAGTCCTATTTTTTTCAAGATACTCTATTAGAAAATTTTAAAATAGTTAAAGATGATGTAACTGAAGAAGAATTAGATAAATATGCAGAGATGACAGGTTTATTAGATAAAATCCATTCTTTACCTGACAAATACAATACTGATATGGGAGACAAAGGGAATTATTTTTCAGGAGGTGAAAAACAAAGATTAAGTATTATTAGAGCTTTACTAAACAATAGTCCTGTAATTATTTTAGATGAATCAACATCACAGTTAGATGCCGGTAATGAAAGAAAATTATTGGAAACACTAAAACTAATCAATCAAGAATATCAAAAAACTATCATTATGGTAGCTCATAGACTGTCAACAATTAGTAAGTTTAATGAGATTATTGTTATTAATAATGGAGAAATTGTGGAAAATGGTAATCATCAGAACTTAATGGATAAAAAAGCTTACTATTATCAGTTATGGAAAGAAACTGAGCATAATCATGAAATCGAATAAAATGACAATAATTAAGTTTAACAAAAGTGTATTGTTTTTAATGTTTTCATTTATAGTATTTGCAAAATTACAAGGTATTTCTATTGATGATTTTTTAAGAGTATCTCCAGATGATAAAGCGTTACCTAGAAATGAGATAAGGTGTGAAATTGATTATGATAAGGACTTCTTATATTTTAATTGGTATGTAGAGATCGATTCTTTATTTTCAAAAGGACGCCCCGGCAAAAGAAATACTTATATGGACTCAGATTATCTGAGAGTTCAGATTATTACTTCTCCGAAAGATTATTATGCTTATGTTTTTTTTGCTTTTCCATTTGGCAATCTTTATGATGGCATAAGAACTAAAGATTTAAATACAACTACTGATTGGAATAGCAATTATAGTTATATTTGCGATATAACAGATAGTGTATGGGTAAGTCAGATGAAGATCCCTTTTGCTAACTTGCGTTTTACCGGTAAAGAACCTTATTCGTGGAAAGTTATTTTAAATTCATTCGAAGCAAACACAAATCACCTGTACTCAGCTCCTGCAATAACGACCGGTTTGGGTACTAAATATTTTGAAGAAGGATTAGACCTGTTAATAACAGAAAAAATTACCAAGAATCAGAATTATACATTAAAACCTTATATGTTATCCTCTTTTAATTTAAAAAATTCTAAACCAAAAGTAAATGCCGGGATAGATATTGAATACAAACCAAAGCCTTTTGTTAATGTAAAAGCAACAGTTAAACCGGACTTTACTGATACTCCTCTTGATGCAGAACAGGATATTTATAACCTTAAAAATGAACCTTTTTATAGCGATAACAGGTATTTCTTTACTGAAGATATAAATTCGCTTGATGTATCAAGTGATATTTTCTATACTCGCAGGATTATTCAACCAGAGTTAGCAGTAAAAATAAATGGTAATACCGATAATTACTCTTTTGGAGCTCTTTATGCTTTGGATAAAAATACTGATGAGTCAAATACTTTTGGAGTTGTCTCCGTAAAACCCAAATTTAAAAACTTGGAAATTAATTTTGCAAGTATTAATATGTTAAACAAGTATGATAAAAATACAATTTTTCAAGTAAAACCAATATTAAACTTTAATAACAGGATATGGTTAAGTTGGTCAAATTACTATTCTTTTTTTGAAAATAAAGAGAATAGTAAATTTAATGATATTTATTCATCAACAGAAATGAAATTTGTCTTTGATAATAGTTACATTGATTTTAATACATATTATTATGGCAAAGATTTTATTGCAGAAATGGGTAGGATTTATGAAACCGGTTATTATGGAACGTACTTATCTTATACCTTTAATCAAGATAACATAAAGAAAATTAATAATTTATATTTCAGTAATTGGATTAATTACTCATTTTATGATAATAATGATTTTAGAGGTTTATTTTTAGGAATAGATCAATCTTTGAATATTTATAATCATTTACAACAATCAACTTCAATGTATTACCACATTGAGAATTTTAATGATAAAAATTACCATAATAAAAAAGTCAATCTTGGTATGGGTTATTACAATTTGGGACAAATCAGGTATAATCTTAGAGTTGGTTTAGGGAAACAGCTGCTATATATGTTTGAAAGGATTAATTTATTTAGTGAGATAAATAACTCCTTAACTTATTCATTTAAAGATAATTTTGATTTATCTTTATCCGTAACAAATATGAGATACTATAATTTTAAAGATGGGGATGTTCAGTATATGGATAATGAGTATTATTATTTAAATTCCGATATATCATATTTTATCAATAAATCGATAAGCTTAGTTTCCGGAATAAGATATAATAATTATAATCACTACAATTATTCAGGACACCTTGGATTTTATAGTAATTTAAATGTGGAAATTGGGAAAATGCTACTTTATTTAGGATATAATAGAGGTGAGGATAAATACATGAATAAATGGGAAATATTGCATAACTTATTGTATCTCAAGTTAAGAATAAGTCTTTAATATAAGCGAAATACAGGATACCTCCAAGATGCTTTTCCTTCTTGGAGGTCTCTTGTATCTTGATTGTTCTAAGTATAAGTAAAACTGACATTTATGGTATTTTTGTCAAAGTTTGGTTCCGAGACGACTCGTCTCGGCATTCAGAAATTGGTCCCGAGACGGCTCGTCTTAGCAGGTCATTATTTGCAGATGCTCAGAATGACCCGTTTGTTTATTAAAATATCTTCATAAGTTAATTTATTTGAAATCATATACTAATATAAGTCCTGCCTGACTGACTGTTGATTGTTCATTTTTGTAATCTGTATTGGTATAATCTACATTGAAATGAATCTGTTTAGTTAAATCAATATTCAAT
>JALNXV010000339.1 GCA_023230175.1 Candidatus Cloacimonadota bacterium | reverse complement strand
TATCTTGGTATGTTAATCCTTTAATTGTTATGGCCTTACCAAATTTTTATTTTATTGGAGCGTTTTTTATTGCTTCTGTAATTGCTACGAAAAAACCTTCAAGCGTTTTTGGTATTGGATTTTTATTGTTTGCTGTTTTTTCATTTGCAGGATTAATAACGTCTAAAGTGGATAGTAAAACCTTAGCTGCCTTAATTGATCCTTTTGGGCAAAAAGCTTTTGAGTTATCTGTTAATAGTTGGACTTCTGCTGAAATGAATACTTTACAAGTTGGTTTAACCGAACAGATGCTTCTTAATAGGATATTTTGGATATTAATAAGTACTGTTATTTTATTGTTTGCCTGGAAAAAGTTTAACTTTGAATTCTCTTATAAATCAAAAAATGAAAAGAAATTAGTTGATTATATAGAAGTTCAGGATTCTAAAGTTAAAGAAATTCCTATAGTAAAATTTAAAGAGTCTTTTAAGACAAATTTTATGCAGTTCCTGTCGTTTTTTAAATACAATATGAAATTGGTTTTTAAATCACCGGCAATTTATTATGCTTCGATATTAGGCTTATTGTTTATGGTAGTTGCTATTGCTGAATCAAATACAATCTTTGGGACAAGAATTTT
Source organism: Candidatus Cloacimonadota bacterium (assembly GCA_023230175.1). Classification (GTDB taxonomy): domain Bacteria; phylum Cloacimonadota; class Cloacimonadia; order Cloacimonadales; family WRIO01; genus JALNXV01. The sequence continues at coordinate 3,482 of JALNXV010000339.1, read as the reverse complement.
GCCTGTTACTTACCATGTAGCAGGTGTTGTTTATGGCAGTTTTATGATTTTCTTTTTGTTGATTATTACTTTTTTCTCAGGCGAATTAATTTGGAGTTCACGAGATAATAAGTTTAATTTGATTGAAGATACAATGCCTTTTAAATCATTTAATAATTTCTTTTCTAAATTTTTAACAATGGCATTTATAATAGCAGTTTATGTTTTATTTATGATAATTACAGGCGTTATATATCAGTTTTTCAGCGGATATACTAATTTTGAATTAGGTGTATATTTCAAGATATTATATATTCAATATTATCCGAGATATTTAATGTTGTTATGTTTTTCATTTTTCTTGCATAATTTAGTAAATCATAAGTATGCATCTCATTTTATTTTTGTCTTGTTTGTAATGGGTAAGAATTTTTTAATGCAATTTAATATTGAACATCATTTATTAATACCATTTTCAACCCCTACAGCAACTTATTCGGATATGAGTGGTTTTGGTCCTAATGTAACTTCTACATTTTGGTTTACTATATATTGGTTGTTAATGTCAATAATTTTGCTTAGTATTACCGTTTTAAGTTGGAAACGAGGATTTCAGCTAAGATTTATCAGAGATATTTTAAATAAATTGAAAGCAAAAAACGTTATCATTATCAATAGTCTTATAGTTTTTGTTACTCTTTTGACTGCGGGATATATTTTTTATAATACAAATATTATAAATACATTTGAAACATCGAAACAATCAGAAAAATCACAAGTTAGTTACGAAAAAGCATATAGCCATTTTTATAAAAAGAATCAACCGAAGATACAAGATATTGTATTAAATGTTGATATCTTTCCTGAACAAAGAGAAATGTCTTCAACAGGAAGATTTATGATGAAAAATATTGGTGAAACTCCAATTGATTCAGTTATGATTCATTATTACAATGAAACAGAATTAAATGAATTATTATTATCAAAAACTGCTCAATTAATAGTTGATGATAAGGATTTAGGGTTAAAGCTTTTTAAATTTGATACTCCGTTAAACCCTAACGATAGTTTGTATTTAGATTTTTCATTAACTTATACAAGAAAGGGTTTTAAAAACAGTGGCACAAATCATGAAATCTTAAAGAATGGAAGTTTTTTACATAATCATTATTTTCCTTCAATAGGATATAGTAAAAGATTTGAGCTAACTAATGAAAGAAAAAGAAAAAAGTATGGTCTTCCTAAGCAGGATATGATGCCGGAGACAACAGATTCTTGGGGTTTAACTCAGAATTATATTTGTGGTGATGCAGATTGGGTTTCTTATAAAGCTACTGTATCGACTTCATCTGATCAGATAGCCTTAAGCCCAGGCGAATTAGTTGCTCAATGGAAAGAAGGTAATAGGAATTATTATACTTACCAAATTAAAGAAAATATGATAAACTTTTTTACTGTTCTATCAGCTGAGTATAAGGTGAAAAAAGATAAATGGAACGATATAGATTTAGAAATATATTATCATAATAATCATACTTACAATTTAGAATCAATGATGTTGGGTTTAAAGGAATCTTTAAAGTACTATACTCGTGAATTTGGAGAATATCCATATTCTGTTTTGAGAATTGCAGAGTTTCCTCGATATGGATATTATGCTCAAGCTTTTCCTACTTTAATACCATTTTCAGAAGGTATTGGTTTTATTGCTAATGTAAAGCCTAATACAATAGATTATCCTTATTATGTAACAGCACATGAGACAGGGCATCAGTGGTGGGCTCATCAGGTTATTGGCGGAAATACACGAGGAACAATAATGTTATCTGAATCTTTTACTGAATATTCTTCATTAATGGTGGTTAAACATCGTTTTGGTGATTATTTGTATAGACAGCAATTGAAGTATGCTTTGTATGATTATTTATCAGGACGTTCCGGTGAAAGTAGATATGAGTTACCTTTAACTCAAGTAGAAACACAATCTTATATATATTATAATAAGGGTATGTTAGTTATGAATGCAGCTTCTCGGTTACTTGGCGAAAAACAGTTAAATAGTGCTTTATCAGAATTTGTTAAATTAACTAAATTTAAAGCTAATCCTTATACTAATACACAAGAGTTTATGTCGGTTTTGGATGACTATGTGCCTGATTCATTAAAAGTTAAAATCGATGAAATGTTTAATCAAATTGTATTGTATGATTATAACCTAAAAAAAGCTGAAGTAGAAGAATTAGAAAATTCTAAATATAAAATAAAAATAGAATTTAGTGCTGAAAAGCAACTTTATGATGCAAAAGGGAACCCTCAAAAAATAGATTTAGCTGAATGGGTAGAGATTGGCTTTCTAATTAAAGATAGATTAGGAAAGAAAAAAACAGATAAAATCATTGGTACTGAAAGAGTTTACATTACCCAAAAAGATAATATAATTGAGTTTATCACAGAAACAAAACCTGAAGAGGTTATTATTGACCCTTATTTTTTATCTCTTGACAAAATTCTACATAATAATAAAGTTTCCATAAAGTAATGGAGGGTGTTATGAAAAAAATATTATTTCTCATAGCCATATTGATTATTTCAATAAATATTTATGCTTTTGATAATTTATGGCAAAAGGCACAACAATATGCTGAAAACGGCTGGAAAATGGTTCCCGGTTACATTCATCAAGTGAATGTTATGAAAAACGAAAAAACTGATGAAGTTATGTCTCAAATGGATGTTAAAATCTCAACAAAATTAAATGATTTCGAAATTATAGAAAATGAGCTAATTGAAGCTTTTATTAATGATGAACCTGCTGATGAAAATACTCAGGAGATTAAAAGTTTATTAGAGGCAGATAATACCCCAAGTAGAAAAGGAATGTTTTTGACTGAGGATACAGAAAATATTAAAGTGAAAGATTTAAATTCCTTATCTGAAATCAATGGTATTAAAGTTAGTTCTTATCAAGTAAAATTTACAACCTTAGATGAAAATAATAAAAAACAAATTCTTGAAGGAACCGTTTGGTTAGATTCACAAACCGGACGACCCGTATTGTCAGAAATGACAATGAAAAAAACACCTATGTTTGTTAAATCTATTGATGTTAAAACTTATTATGGTTTTAATGATGAGGGACAGTATTTTTATCCGGATAAGGTTGAAATGGATATTCACATCTCAGCTTTAGGGCAGAAAATGCATAATAAAACTAATATTTCAATGAAAGATTATTGGAAATATAATTAATAATGATTAAAGCTAAAAACAGGAGGACAGCCTCCTGTTTTTTTATCTAATTAATTATTAAAGGTTGTTTAATGATAATGTTGTGCGAGCATCCTTGCTTGCACTAAAAACCTTAAGTGATAAGTATTCAATATTTTATGAAACTACAAGCTGGAAGCTTGTAGAACAATAATTAAAATTATTCAACAGCCTCTGATAATGTTGTGCGAGCATCCTTGCTTGCACTAAAAACCTTAGTGATAAGTATTCAATAT
>JALNXV010000338.1 GCA_023230175.1 Candidatus Cloacimonadota bacterium | reverse complement strand
GCACAGCAAACCTTACCCACCTCGCCGGCTTTGCCGTTGCATGGCTCTACTGCCTTGTGCGCTACAGAGTAAATCCGATACAGGTGTTCAAGAACTCCTCGAGACGATAACATTCTTATAAAAGTCAGATTTCGTTTCAAAATCGGTTGACAATAAGGACCCTTGAAGTTAAACTATTTTCATAACTTATGAGACTTAATATTGCACACATCAGAGAAAGAATGGAATTCTTGGGAATTGATACCCAGACAGAACTGGCAAAACGCATGGATATTACCAAGAATCAACTGTCAGCACTGCTGGCTGATTCTTATTGTCCAGTGAAATCAAGTGTAAAGAACATTGCGGATGCCCTGATGGTTCCAATCGAGGAAATCATATCACTGGATGTTTTGCCAATTGAAAAGCAAGTTGCAATTGAGCCTGATCAGAACCAAGTTACCGATATTGAACTCTTTGCAGGAGCAGGCGGACTTGCTCTTGGAATGGAAGAAGGTGGAATTCATACTGTTGAATTCGTGGAATTTGATAGAATCTGCTGCGATACTTTGAAAAAGAATCGGCCAGATTGGAATGTCATCTGCGAAGATATCCACAAAGTGGACTTCACCCAATTCAGAGGAAAGGTTGATATAGTTTCAGGGGGATTCCCTTGCCAGGCCTTTTCCTATGCAGGCAAAAAACTTGGATTCGATGACACGAGAGGAACCCTATTCCATGAATTTGCTCGTTGCGTTGACGAAGTTCAGCCGCCAGTCTTTCTTGCAGAGAATGTAAGAGGACTGGTCTCCCATGATAAAGGGAGAACTCTGGAGACCATCTTGTCTGTCTTGGGAAACCTAGGCTACGATATTCAATTCAAGATACTAAATGCCGCTTATTTCGGAGTTGGTCAAAAGAGAGAACGGATTGTGATTATAGGAACCAAGAAGGGATTGGGGCTTAATTTCACATACCCTGAACCTGAAAAGGCTATGACAACCTTGAGGGAAGCTCTTCATGATTGCCCGGTTTCTGAAGGCACTGAATACAGCGAAAAGAAAAAAAACGCCTTGGCTCTCGTTCCGCCGGGTGGATGCTGGATTGATCTGCCAGACGATGTAGCCAGAAAATACATGGGAAAATCCTACTTCTCCGGTGGAGGGCGCCGTGGCATGGCAAGAAGAATCGCTTGGAATGAACCATGCCTTACACTTACATGCAGTCCTTCGCAGCTCCAGACAGAACGCTGCCACCCAGATGAGACCAGACCTTTCACAGTCAGAGAATATGCAAGAATCCAGTCATTCCCAGACACATGGAGCTTCGAAGGCTCAGTAAGCGATAGATACAAGCAGATTGGAAATGCCGTTCCGGTTGAAATGGCACGAAGAATCGCCATACAGCTGAAGCAGACAGTTCTAGATGGAAGGAAGCAGAATCAGAAAAAGGATTGAACCTAAAAGGTCAATGCTTGCTGGAATCATCAAATAAACTTCTCATTACATCGCTGACATATAGAGGTTCATCTGATTTGACATACCCTTTTCCAAAAGAAGATGATGGCAATACGTTATTCAGAACCTTCGGCAATACATCAAAAAGATCACTGAAGGCAGTATCTATGCCTGTGTATTTTGCATAGAATTTCTTGGCAGAAATTATTTTCACCTGCGGATGAGAATGTTTCTCGCCAGTCGTTGTAATCTCCCATTTCCCCTCAAACTCTGGGTTCTTGCTGATTATCTCAATCAGGTAGCAAGTGGACAGCGGATTATTGCTCGCCGCCGCTCTAAGTTCCTTGAAAACTGCCTCTTTTGACCGAGCATTCATCGTATTGAACTTATTCTTGACTTCCGCAATTACAGTGAGATCCCTTTTCCTGATATCAGTCGGAAGGCTTGGCGTCTCTTCGAAACCAGGAAGGTTTCCCAGCAGATACTGATGGAATTCTCCTATCGCATTTGTTATGGTCTTGTCACTCTGCCGCTGCTTCTCCATCTGGAAGGTTCTGTTCTCATCACCTTTGTTCACAATGATTGTGTCAAACATGAACTTGAACGGATCAATAATATTCTTCTGCATCTGCTGAATATTCTTGTCACTGTATGCTTTTGCATAAACAGTCAGGATTCTTTTAACGGCAGTTTCCAGGATTTCATCTTCATAAAAAGGCAAATAGGTTCTCATACTTCAAAATCATAAGTTCCATTTAACAAAAAAGCAACCCTGAATTATCGCAATCATCAATCTTCAATCGCCAGATAACATTTGCCAATGATCGCTGAACATAGTATTATGAGTCCATGGTTTCAAAAGAAATAATCAAGCTTGTTCCTAAAGTAGAGCTCCATGACCACATGGATGGCAGTCTCCGTCCGCAAACGGTCATTGACCTTGCAAGAGAGCAGAAGCTCAGTCTTCCATCGGAGGATCCTGCAGTACTCACCGACTTCTTCATCCGAGGCTGCAAGCAGAAGAGCCTGAAGCTCTATCTTGATACATTCGCCTATACAGTAGGAGTAATGCAGACAGAGGAAGCTCTTGAGCGGGTCGCCTGCGAAGACATCGAAGACCTCGCCGCCCAGAACGTCGTGTATGCCGAAGTACGGTTTGCACCGATCCTGCATACAGAGAAAGGTCTTTCCATGGAAGAAGTGGTTCTGGCCGTCCTCAGAGGCCTTGAAACAGGACGCAAGCGCACAGGAACCCAATATGGGCTCATCCTCTGCGCAATGAGAAACCAAGACCCTTCCATCTCGCTTAAGGTTGCAGAACTTGCCGTGGCCTTCAGAGACAGAGGAGTTGTAGGGTTTGACCTGGCTGGCGATGAGATAGGAAACCCGCCGAAGAAGCACATCGAAGCATTCCAGTACATAAGGAACAAGAACTTCAACATCACGATCCATGCAGGCGAAGCATTCGGGCTTGAATCGATCTGGCAGGCCATTCAGGTCTGCGGGGCACACAGGATCGGCCATGGAACAAGACTGATCGATGACATGACCATCGAGGGCGAGAAGGCACAGAAGCTCGGAGCCCTTTCACAGTTCGTTCTGGACAAGCGCATACCGCTGGAGCAGTGCATATCATCCAACGTAGGAACCGGAGCGGCCAAAAGCTGCGCCACCCACCCGTTCAATCTGTTCTTCCGTAACAACTTCAGGGTATTCCTCTGCTCGGACAACCGGCTCATGAGCAATACCAACCTTACAAATGAAATGGAAATTGCAGTGGACAGCTTCAATTACGACATCAAAGACCTTGAGAAGATCACGATCAATGCAATGAAGTCATCATTCATCCACCACAACGACAAGATCAGAATAATCTATGATGTGATCAAGAAGCGCTATTCAGACATTCGAAGCGAGTATTCACTGCTCTGAGCACCGCCGTTAATCCACTCATTCAACTACAATGAAGAAAACGAAACTATTATCCACTATGGGTTCGGCTATAAAAAGAGTGTTACCATTTATGGGTGCATACCAAATCAAGATGCGTAAGATGCAATCAAGATGCTTAAGATGACCAAGATGCTTAAGAAGTCCAAGATGATCAAGATGAAATCAAGATGATCAAGATGCTTAAGAAGTCCAAGATGATCAAGATGCAATCAAGATGCTCAAGATGATCAAGATGCAATCAAGATGCTTAAGATGATCAAGATGCAATAAAGATGCGTAAGATGCTCAAGATGAGCCACAGATGATGCATTAATCCAGAGAACAGCAGAGGCGAGCATTGAAGCTCGCCTCTATCGTCATTGATTGATTGCTTAGATGATCTTGTAATCCGGTTCCTTGACCTCAAGAGGCTCACGTAGCTTCTTGATGCAGGCCTGAACCTCAGGAACAAGCTTGTCCAGATCGAACATGTAGCTCTGTGAAAGATCGCTGCGGAGCTTCATCTCCACCTTCCCTTCCTTCAGGCTTCTGTTACCAAGAGTCAGACGGATCGGAAGGCCGATGAGGTCGGCATCGGAGAACTTGACTCCGGCAGATTCATTGCGGTCATCGAACAGAACCTCTATTCCAGCCTTCTCAAGCTCTTCATAGATCTTCTCGGCGATTGCTGCATCCTTGATCAGGCTCACAAGATGAACCTGATACGGAGCAACTGAAATAGGA
>JALNXV010000337.1 GCA_023230175.1 Candidatus Cloacimonadota bacterium | reverse complement strand
CATCCAATACATTTATCTTCAATAATAAAGGCTTTTCCTCGATGTTTTTTTAAGTCGATAATGGCTTTTGTCGGGCATTTTTGAGCACATATACCGCAATTGACACAGATATTATAATCGATTATGGCTCGGAAGTTTTCTATTTTTATAGCACCTACCGGGCAATTTTTAGCACATATTCCGCATCCGATACAAGCAGTGTTATTGCCACAATTCTTTTTAGCAACCGGACCTTTGTCTTGTGAATTACATAGGATATGCACTTGTTTACTGATTGGTACAAGTTCGATAAGATTTCTTGGGCATGCTTTTACACAGGCACCGCAGCCCGTACATTTGTCTTTATCAATAATTCTGATACCTTCTTCGTTGATTTTAATTGCGTCGAATTTACAAGCATTTACACAATCATTTTGAAATACACAGCCAAAATTACAAAGGTTAGGTCCATTAGATAAAAGGACAGCTGCTTTACAAGTATTTATGCCTTGATATTCATATCTGAGATTTGTGTTATTGAATCCTCCTGATTGACAGTGAATAACGGCGACTTTTCTTTCTTTTGATGAAGCAGTTTTACCTAGAATAGCAGCTATTTTTTTAGCTGTTTCAGCTCCACCGGGGGCACATAAGGAAAAATCTAAGCCTTGATTAACTATAGCTTCAGCATATCCTGCACATCCGGGCATACCACAAGCTCCACAATTAGCTCCGGGCAAAGCCTCTGTTATCAGTTCTATTTTTGGATCTATTTTAACGTGAAAAACCTTAGCTGCAAAGGCAAGAATTAAGCCAAAGATTAGTCCCAATGCACCTATTGCTACAGCCGGTATTAATATTGTTGAAATCATTTTTTCTCCTTTCTATAGACTTAATCCGGCAAAACCGAGAAAAGAAAGTGCCATACAACCTGCAATAATTAAGGCAATCGGCATACCCTTCATAGATTCGGGAAGTTCAGCTTTTTCAAGGCGTTCACGCATACCTGCCATCAATAATAAAACGAGAGTAAAGCCTACTCCGGCAAAAAAGCCATGTAAAATACTTTCAATAAAGCTATAGCTTTCATCTATGTTGATAAGAGCAACACCTAGAACTGCACAGTTTGTAGTAATTAAAGGCAAAAATACACCGAGAGATTTGTACAAGGCAGGGGCTGATTTTTGAATTACCATTTCAACAAATTGTACCAGTGAGGCTATAGTTAAAATAAAGGCAATCGTACGTAAATAGCCTAAATCTAAAGTTTGTAATATGTATATATTGATTAACCATGTAAAAGCTGATGCCATTGTCATTACAAAGATAACAGCCATACCCATTCCTAAGGCTGAATCTAATTTTTTGGAAACACCAAGATAGGGGCATAAACCTAAAAAACGGGCTAATACAAAGTTATTTATGAAAATGGCTGAAATAGCCATAACAAAGATTTTTGCAATAAATTCCATTTATGTACCTCTCTATACTTTCGGTTTTTTTAAAAGGTTCATTGTTGCCATTAATAGGCCAAGAGTAATAAATGCTCCCGGAGCTAAAATAGCTATTAACATAGGACTGTTTATATATGCTTGAGGTAAAACCGGAAGCCCTAATAACATACCTGTACCAAGAAGCTCTCTAATAGCTGCAATTAATACAAGTGCTCCGGTAAATCCTAATCCCATACCCAGTCCGTCAAACATTGAACTTATTATATTGTTTTTACTGGCAAAGGCTTCGGCTCTTCCCAGTATAATACAATTTACAACAATCAGTGGAATAAAGATACCCAAACTTTTATGAATATCGGGTACATAAGCTGCCATCACTAAATCAATTACTGTTACAAATGAGGCAATAACAACAATGAAACAAGGAATTCTTATTTTTGAAGGTATAAAGCCTTTAATAAGAGATATTAATATATTTGAACATACTAAAACAAATGTAGCGGCTAATCCCATACCTATTCCGTTTATTACTGATGATGTTACTGCTAAGGTTGGACACATACCTAATACAAGTACAAAAATCGGGTTTTCTTTGATTAAGCCTTTAGAAAAAACATTCATTAAATTCACAGGACACCTCCGCTTGTTTTTTCATTTATTATTGATTCTAAGATTTCTATATATTGTTTTATGGAGTTTGTAACAGCTCTTGTTGTTATTGTAGCTCCTGTTATGCTTGTAATTTCTCCACCATCTTTATCGACCTTAAGGACTGATTTGTTTTTCCCAATGTATTTTTGAGCGAATTCAGGCTTTTTACAGTTATCTCCTAAGCCGGGGGTTTCTGATTGAGAGAGGATAGTTATTTTATTGACAGAAAAGTTAGTCTTGACGCCAACCATAGTTAACACATTACTGCTATATCCTTTACCACTTGCAACAAATGCATAACCGATAAGATTGTCATTAATATCGTATGCTTTATAAAAATCAAGTTTTTCGTTTTCAACTAATTCAAATTTTGTATCATCACTAAAGACAATTTTTCTGGCATTTTCTTCTGCTACTTTAAGATTTTCAGCAATTTTGGGAGCAGTTTTAGTATTAACCCATGCTAATATACCACAAGCAATGGCTACAATAAGAAATAAAGTAAACCCGTATTGAATAAATGCTTTCATTATTTTACCTCCCCAAACGCTTTTGGTATTGAGAAACGGTCAATAAGAGGAACAAATAGATTCATAATCAAAATTGAATATGAAACACCTTCGGGATATCCTCCGACTAATCTTATCACAACTGTTAAAATACCACATCCTATCGCAAAAATTATTCTTCCTCTTTTAGAAACAGGAGAAGTTACCATATCAGTAGCCATAAAAAATGCTCCAAGCATTAAGCCACCTGATAATAAATGAAAGATTGGTACATTAATTGATGCTGGGAATTGACCATTTAATCCTCCAAAAATATATGTTAAAACAAATACTGTCGCAAGATAAAAGAATGGAATACGCCATTCAATGATATGTTTAATCAGTAAAAATAAAGCTCCAATCAGTAACGCTATCGCTGATACTTCACCAATGCAACCGCCAATGTTCCCAAAAAACATATTCATTAAAGAAGGGAAATCAGTTAAATATTGGAATATATCATTTGCTTGACTTTGTCCATTTTCTCCCAAGGATTGAATAAAAATATCATTACGTAAAGTTTTTGCAACAGCAAGAGGAGTAGCTGAAGTAATTTGTGATGAAATATTATTTGCGTTATTAATTACCATCCCATTTATAGAACCTAATTTTGTGCTTACCCAAGCACTTGTCATATGTGTCGGCCATGAAGCAACAAGAAAAGCTCTTCCAAGTAAGGCAGGATTCATTAGATTATTACCAAGACCTCCAAAGGTATGTTTACCTATTGCAATGGCAAATACTGAACCTACGACAGGTATCCACCATGGAACTCCTGCGTGTATGTTAAAAGCTACTAATATACCTGTTACAATAGCACTTCCATCATTTATAACGATGGGTTTTTTTCTTAAAAATAAAATGATAGCTTCTGTTATGACAGCAGCTAAAATACTATATATTGTTAATGCTAAAGCCCTGAATCCAAAGAAATATATGCCGACAATTAATGCAGGCATTAGGGCTAAAACAACATTCCACATTACATTTTTTACATTTGTACTATCATGTAAATGGGGAGATGCTGAGACGTTATAGATACGTCCTTGTGTATTAGAGTTCATATATTATACCCCTTCTTTAATTATTTTTGGTTTGCACGACGTAAAGCAGTGATTTTGTTTTTACCGATATCTATCCATTGAATTAATTTGATGTGTGCAGGGCATACATAAGCACATGAGCCACATTTCATACAATCCATAACTCCGGATTTTTCTGCCATTTGAAGGTCTTCATATTTTACTGCTGAAGCAATAAAACTTGGCATTAGATTTAAAGGACAGACATCTACACATCTGCCACATCTTAAGCAAGTATGTTCTCTATCGGCGATAGCTTCTTTATCGTTTAAAAATATCATTCCTGAGCTGGTTTTAGTGACAGGAACTTCTATAGAATTAATTGCAAAGCCCATCATTGGGCCACCGGAAATAACTTTTGCAATTGGTTCTGATGTTCCTTCGCAGTGTGAAAGGAGTTC
>JALNXV010000336.1 GCA_023230175.1 Candidatus Cloacimonadota bacterium | reverse complement strand
TGGAACTCCGGGACAATGTGAGGGACTGCAAGATTATCTACGTTTACCAGGATCTAATTGATTATAATGGCGAAAGAGACTTGGTCGGTGCATGCGAGAGAGCAGTAAGTGAGCTTCAGGAAGTGATTATGCGCTTCGGCTCATCCAACGCTACCTTGATGTATATTACCGCTGACCATGGATTCCTGTTCCAGAATCAGGATCTGGAGCCAACTGAGTTCATCGCCGAAGGGTCAATGACTGGAAATCAGGTTACCTCGAAGAACAGAAGGTTTGTTCTTGGCTATGGCTTGAATGATATTCATGGTGCCGAAATAAGAAGCATGGAATCGTTGGGCTATTCCAACAAGGACAACCTGCAGGTGGCTTTTCCGAACTCAATACTCCGTTTCAGACTCTCAGGAGCAGATACGCATTTTGTTCATGGCGGGCTTAGCCTTCAGGAAGCAGTTGTTCCTGTCATCAAGGTTATCAAGGGCAGAAACGAGGATATCAAGCTGGTCGGGCTACAGATGCTGACGGATGTGAAATCCATCACTACAGGAAGCGTGACAGTGAAATTCTATCAGACAGAACCGGTCACGGACAAATGCAAGCCATTTGATGCGAAGTTCGGCATATATGCTGATGACGGCAGCCTTCTTTCCAATGAGGAAATCAAATCAATCGGCAGCACAACCATGACTGACCGTGACAGAGAGTTCTCGGTTGTGTTCATTCTCAGCAAGGCGGCTGACGGCTTCAATGGCAAGTATGTTAATCTTGTTGTTGAGCAGAAGAAAGAAGAAACCGGAAGATATGTTGATCTGATCAAGCAGAAGGTCAGATTGAGCAAGGGCTTTGGACTGGATTTCTAGGAGGAAACGATGACTGATTTTGATAGGCTTATTAACGAAGTATTTCCAGGTGTGGTTGTACGCAAGGATCTTGTTAAAGAGGTCAAAGGCAATGCTATCGTCCCGACTTATGTTCTTGAGTATCTGCTAGGCCAGTACTGTGCAACCGATGATGAAGCATCAATAGAAGGCGGTATCGACACAGTGAGAAAGATCCTTGCGGAGCATTATGTGCATCGCAATGAAGCTAATAGCGTCAGGGCTGAGATCCACGAACGAGGTCAGAAGAAGGTCATCGACAAAATAGCAGTTGATTTCAATGATAAGAAGGATTGCTATGAGGCATCGTTCTCAAATCTTGGAATCACCAAGGTCCCAGTCCTGTCCGATACGGTCAAGAAGCATCCGAAGCTGCTGTCTTACGGGGTATGGTGCATTGCAACTGTAAGCTATACATTCTCCGAAGAATCTGGGAGTTCGCCATGGCGAATAGAAGCACTTAAGCCAATACAGATGTCGAGCTTCGACTTCGCTGAGTTTCTTGAAAAGAGAAAGTCATTCGACACCGACCAGTGGATTGATCTGATTCTGCAAACCATCGGCATTAATCCTGAAATGTTCAGTAAGCGCATGAAGTTCATGCATCTGGCCAGGCTGATTCCATTCTGCGAGCGTAACTTCAATACGATTGAGTTAGGCCCTAAGGGAACAGGTAAATCCCATATCTATTCAGAGTTCTCACCTCATGGCATGCTCCTCTCCGGCGGTGAGGTGACTGTACCCAAGCTGTTTGTCAATAACGGAAACGGCAAGCTTGGACTGGTAGGGTACTGGGATTGCATTGCTTTCGATGAGTTTGCCGGCAAGGAGAAGAAATCAGACAAGGCGCTCGTTGACATCCTGAAGAATTACATGGCAAACAAGTCTTTCTCCAGAGGCGTTGAGACGCTTAACGCAGAAGCCTCTCTCGTTTTTGAGGGAAATACCCAGCACAATGTTCCATATATGCTGAAGCACAGCGATTTATGCGAGGAACTTCCAAAAGCATATCACGACTCTGCATACCTTGACCGAATCCATTGCTTTGTTCCGGGGTGGGAGTTCGAGAACCTGCGTACTGAGATGTTCGCCACCGGTTATGGATTCGTTGTTGATTATCTTGCTGAGATGCTCAGGTATATGCGGGACCTTGACTATACAGGGAACTACAAGAAGTGGTTTTCTCTTGATGATTCACTTTCCACCCGCGACAAGGATGGCGTGAACAAGACATTCTCCGGTCTCATGAAGATTCTCTATCCTTCAGGCGAGTGCACCAAGGAACAGGTGCAGGAATTGCTTGAGTCAGCATTGGAAGGACGCAAGAGAGTCAAGGATCAGATTCTCAGAATTGACTCGACTTTCTCGAAGCCTGAATTCAAGTATCTCGATATAGAAGCCCAGAAAGCCTTCCAGATCAAGACTCTGGAAGAGAAGATGTATCCCGCTTTCTACGAGAAAGTATCATCCGATGCCATGCGAGAGGCCATTGCCGAGACAAAAGAGACAGTCAATGCAGGCAATTCGCAAAGCCCTGTTCAAAGTGCATCCTTAGAGACAAAGCCGCTGACTGATGTGAATGACTTGAAGCCATTCCATCTTGAGTCTCCTGAGGGTGCCAGCGGCATATCCTTTGACCGCCTCTTCGGAAAGTACCTTGAGGGGGTGTCCGAGATCAGTGTGCAGGATCCTTACTTGCTGACTTTCATTCAACTCAAGAACTTCATGGAACTTCTGGAAGTTCTGGCAAGAAGAAAGAAGCCAGAGGATGAAGTGACTGTTGACTTGCTGACGTTCAAGGACCGAAGTGAAGAAGGTCAGTACAACCAGAGGACAAACCTAGGACAGATGCAGGATGAGTTTGCTCATCAGGGCATTAAGCTGAACTACAGCTTTGATGAGACTGAGAGAATTCACGCCAGGAGCATAACGACTGACACAGGATGGAAAATCCTCATTGATCGGGGGCTGGATATTTTCCTGAAGTACAACACCCGCGATTTCTTCTCTTCACAGGTTGGTCTTCAGGAAGCAAGAAAATGCAGAGCATTTGAGATAACTGTAATTGAATACGATTCACCCAAAACCAATCCAAGCTGATGGCTTTGCATGGGGTTTTCGCGAAGCAGAGAGAAGAATTGCAGAAAATTGTTGAAGCCATCCGGAAAGTTTCTCCGACAGCAGTTTCAGTCCCTCTGCAATTGCTGTATCTGTAGCGCATGCCGAGCTGTCTGCACCTCTTTTTGCACCATGTCCATGCGCTTGATCAGCGTCAGCAGTATGAGCAGTGCGTTCTTGACTAAGAAATAGAGCTTCGCCGGAACGAAGCACTCCTTCATCTCGCTGTTCGTGCGCTCTGCTGTCGTCATGGCTTGTATCCATTGCGGAATTTCCGATGTACTTTCCCATGCTTGTATGTTATTGTTTCAAAAGAAAACAAAACACTGGGGTGTCAAGATGAAAAGATTATGGTTTATTTCTCAGAAATTGATAGAGTGAAACGCAGCATAATAAAACTTTACGAAGAAGATTTTTATAAGATTGACAAATCCGGTCGCCTTTCCAAGATGTATGATTCTGTTCCATCTCAATTAAGCATGAATAAAAAGCGCTATGTTATTTCAAGTGCCACAGGAAAGCGTACGAATGACAAGGACAAGGAAATCCTATCTCAGCTTATTGATTCAAGAACTGTTCTGATTTGTCACAATACAGCGGATAAAGGCATTTCTCTTTCTTCTACCAGTGATCATGATGCATTCAAGATGTATCTGTCAGATACCGGTCTTTTTACAACGCTGCTATTTAATTCAGCTGATAAACTGCACACCAAGATATATGCAAAACTGCTAAGCGATAAACTGGATGCTAATCTTGGCTACCTATATGAAAATGCTGCTGCACAGTTGATTGCATCAAGTGGGAATAGATTGTTTTATCACACTTGGAAGAAAAAGGATCAGATTCATGAATATCAAATTGATTTTTTGATCGCTTCCAATGGGAAAATCGTTCCGATTGAAATAAAAGCTTCTTCCGTTAATACACATAAATCCATAACAGAGTTTTGTGCTAAATATTCTTTAAAAATATTCAAGCAGTATCTGTTTTCTCAGAAAGATGTTGACCACAAAGACCAGCTTCTTTTCAAGCCGATTTATATGCTGCCGTTTGTACTTGATGAATTATGAAACACGTATGCTTTGGCGAAGAATGAGGGATTGGCCAAAACCAATTGAAACATTGCCTGTCAGCGAATGATTCATTTC
>JALNXV010000335.1 GCA_023230175.1 Candidatus Cloacimonadota bacterium | reverse complement strand
ATCCCCCCATTGGCAAGCGAGGGGTTGGCCTATCAAGAGCTCAAAACTATGGGTTCAGCTTCAATGAATACAGAAAATGGGTCGAAGAATTCCTGGTGGTTATTGCACAAATTGAACATGTTGACGGTGTAAAAAATATTAAAGAAATTATATCAACCAAAGGTATCGACGGAATTATAATTGGTCCATATGATTTATCTGGTTCTCTAGGTTATCCAGGAGATTACGAAAGAGATGATGTAAAAGAGGCTCTGGAAAAAGTAAAACAAATTTGCCTTAATGCTAACTTCCCTATGGGATATCATGTTGTACCACCCGATATTAATCTTTTAAAATCCTCGATTGTTGAAGGTTATAGATTTATTGCTTTTAGTACTGATTTTTATTTTATGGGAGAAACTGCGAAAAAGCTCATGAATTCAATCTAGCTAAGTATGAAAGATCTTTATTACTATTTCTATGATTTGAACGAAGTACTTATTGATCGTTATCCTGCAAGAATTGCTAACCAGATACGATCGATTGATTCCAATTCAAAATTTATATTTATTTATTCTGAAAAATACAGAAATAATCACCCTGAAAAAATCCCTGATGGAAGCAAATTCTTTTTCATCCCTGATCTAAACAAAATAAAATTAGATAAAATAATCAAAAAGCATCCACCAAAATCATTAACAACAATTGCTCAAAGAATTCCTGACATGTGGATACTTACCTACTTCAATAACCATAAAATACCCACACAACTAGTACAGCATGGACTCTGGTCGGATCGCTTGGAGAGAATTCCTTTGATCCCTCTATTGCTAGGTAAATTTTCTAAGTTTGTTAACTATTTGAAACACGTAAAAGAAATTTGTAGAATTAACGGAATTCCAATTTATTCAACATTGACTGATCTATACCATTTCCTTCTCAAAGAAGACATAACCATCCCTGAATCAAAACATTTAAATAATAATATGATTCGTGCTAATAAAGTTTTTGCATTTGATCATTCTTGGAATGATTACTATGTTGGGAAATACGGATATAGTCAAGAAATGTTGATATACATAGGTAATCCAGATTTATTATTACTTAAAGGAAAAGAAATTGATAAAAAGGAGGAAGCTGTATGCTATTTGTGTCAGTCACTGGTTGAAGATGGCAGACTTTCGAAAGAAGTGTTTTCTTCTTTTTTGGAAATATTGAAAATCCATGTGGCTGATCAAAAAAAGCTTTACATAAAACTGCATCCCCGTTCTAAAATGGATTTTTATGATATATTAAAAAACAAAAAAAACATTGTTTTTACAAATGATCTGCCAATATGCAATTTATACATTGCACACTATACTGGGTTGTTGGCTACTGCCAAACAAATCAGTGATAACATATTAATTTGGTTACTTCCAAATCATCACACGCCAGAATACTTTCAAAATTTTGGATCAGTTGTAACAGATAGAGCAGATGTTCTGAAAGATTTTATCTCGGGCAAAATCCCTTTACTAAAAAAAGATCATATAAAGAAACTCTCTAAAGATGAATTAGAGCATTTTGATCCAATTAAATCAATAGCGGACTACTTGATAGAACAATCTTAATGAAAAAAATTTGCCTCATAGGTGCATCCGGCTTTGTAGGAACCCGCCTTACCGATATTTGCAAAAATAATTTTGACATAACCAACCTAGACAAACAACAAAGCCTGTTTTTTCAGGAATTAACAATCCTGGGTGATGTACGTAACCCCGAAGATATTGAAAAAGCAATGAAGTGTAAAAACATGGTGGTACTGCTTGCAGCCGAGCACCGCGATGATGTTTCGCCTGTGTCGTTGTATTACGATGTAAACGTGCAAGGCACCAAAAATGTACTGGCAGCTATGGATAAAGCCTGTGTTAAAAACATTATTTTTACTAGCTCAGTGGCAGTGTATGGCTTAAATAAAGAAAATCCCAACGAAGAGCATCTGGCCGACCCATTTAACCACTACGGCAAAAGCAAGTGGCAGGCCGAGGAGGTTTTGCGCGAGTGGTATAACCATAACCCGCAGGAAAAATCATTAACCATTATCCGGCCCACCGTAATTTTCGGCGAGCGCAACCGGGGTAATGTGTACAATCTGCTCAAACAAATTGCCTCCGGCAAATTTTTAATGGTAGGCAAAGGCACCAACTACAAAAGCATGGCCTACGTGGGCAACATTGCAGCTTTCATCAAACACCACCTGCAAAACACCAAACCCGGTTACCAGGTATTCAACTACATCGATAAACCCGATTTAAACATGAACGAACTGGTTTCGCAGGTTGAAAAAAGCCTCAACAAACACATCCCATCCACACACTTCCCTTACTGGCTCGGCATGCTCGGCGGTTATGGCTTTGATATCCTCAGCAAACTCACATGCAAAAAATTCTCCGTGAGTTCAGTCCGTGTCAAAAAATTCTGTGCCACCACGCAATTTGATGCCACTAAAGCCCATAACTGCGGCTTTAAGGCACCCTACACACTTTCGCAAGGCCTCCACATCACCCTTCACTACGAGTTCATCGAAAAACAAAAAGACGGTATAACATTTGAAAGTGAATAATCAAAACATCATGATACAAAAAACAGCATTAATCACCGGAATTACCGGTCAGGACGGTTCGTTCCTGGCAGAATTTCTTCTTGAAAAAGGCTATGAAGTCCATGGCATAATCCGTCGTTCTTCTTCTTTCAATACAGCTCGTATAGAACACCTGTATCTGGATGAATGGGTACGCGATATGCACAATAAACGTCTGATTATATTGCATTACGGAGACATGACCGATTCCAGTTCGCTTATCCGGATTCTGCAAACAGTTAAGCCAGACGAAATTTATAACCTGGCAGCTCAAAGTCATGTGAAAGTCAGTTTTGATGTACCTGAGTTTACTGCAGAAACCGATGCCGTTGGCACGTTACGTCTGTTGGAAGCAGTGCGAATTCTGGGTATGGAAAAAAAAACACGCATATACCAGGCTTCCACTTCTGAATTATACGGTCTGGTGCAGGAAACTCCCCAAAAGGAAACAACCCCTTTCTATCCTCGAAGTCCTTATGGTGTGGCCAAATTGTATGGGTTCTGGATCACGAAGAATTACCGGGAATCATACGGAATGTTTGCCGTAAATGGTATTTTATTTAACCATGAAAGTGAACGCCGGGGTGAAACTTTTGTAACCCGGAAGATCACATTGGCTGCAGCACGTATAAAACAAGGATTTCAGGATAAATTGTATTTGGGAAATCTGGATTCCTTACGTGACTGGGGATATGCAGAAGATTACGTAGAATGTATGTGGCTGATGTTACAGCACCATACACCGGAAGATTTTGTAATAGCAACAGGCGAGAATCATTCGGTCAGAGAGTTTTGTACGCTAGCTTTTAAGGAAGTCGGCATCAATCTTCGTTGGGAAGGGAAAGGCATTAAAGAAAAAGGAATTGACGAAGAAACAGGAAAGGTCTTGGTTGAAGTAGATCCTAAATATTTCCGTCCTGCAGAGGTAGCTTTGCTTTTGGGTGATCCAACAAAAGCGAAGAACGTATTGGGTTGGAATCCCACCAAAACATCTTTTCCTGAATTGGTTAGAAAAATGGTAATGCACGATATGCGTTTTGTTAGAAAATTGTATTTAAGGAGTACTATGGAATAATGATTATGGAAAAAAACAGTAAGATATATGTAGCCGGTCATTTGGGACTGGTAGGTTCAGCTATATGGAATAATTTAAAGTCTAAAGGATATACGAATCTCATTGGCCGTTCTATAGATGAGATGGATTTGATGGATAGGGAAGCAGTAAAAGAGTTTTTTGATAAAGAAAACCCGGAATACGTAATCTTGGCAGCTGCCGTTGTAGGTGGGATTATGGCCAACACTACTTATCGTTCAGATTTTATATATAAAAACCTGGTTATTCAGAACAATGTAATTGGAGAGAGCTTTCATCATGGGGTTAAAAAGTTATTGTTTTTGGGCAGTACTTGTATCTATCCAAGGGAAGCTCCGCAGCCTATGAGAGAAGATTGTTTGTTAACTGCCCCACTGGAATATACAAATGAACCATATGCTATCGCTAAAATTGCTGGTTTGAAAATGTGTGAAAGCTTTAACTTGCAATACGGTACTA
>JALNXV010000334.1 GCA_023230175.1 Candidatus Cloacimonadota bacterium | reverse complement strand
GGTGCATGGGAGGAGATTCCAAAGCGTGCTATCACCATTGGCTTCAAGCAGATATTCGAAGCTCGAAAGCTCAATGTCTACATGAACAGAGAGTGGCAGAGCTGTGTTCTGCGCAAGGCTCTGCTTCTTGACCCGACTCCGGAGTTCCCTGTGACTCTTCTGAGAAACCGCAACAACGTCAGCTTCACCGTAACGCCGGTGGTAGCCAGGCAGCCGGAGTTCGCCCTCAAATGAGAGTAGATGCCCATGTCCATTTCTGCGATGCTTCCAGGTTCGATGAGCTTGAGAAGTACCGCAGGGTTCTTTCGCTTGACCGTGTGTTCCTCGTGTCATTGCCAAGCCTGCAGAAGGGAAATTACAACGATGCGGTCAGATTCGCTTTAGAAAAAGACCCGGAGCATTACCATGGCTATGGATGCTTTGACTTCAGGCGCAAGGACTTCACCGATCAGATCCGCTCTATGAATGATCAGGGTTTCTCCGGCCTGAAGCTCTGGATAGGCAAGCCATCGATCCAGCGGGAGATGGGCTATGGACTTCTATCGGGGGAACTGGAAGAAGCAATTAGGACGGCCGGATCATTAGGGTTTGGCCTGATAGTCCATATTGCCGATCCTCCAGCGTTCTGGGAAGGGCAAGGCGAGTACAGCAAAGGATACCCTCCTTTTGATTCTTACATCGATGTTCTTGACCGTTTCCTGACAAGGTACCATCAGATTCGCTGCACGGCAGCTCATCTTGCCTTCCTTGCAGGAGGTGTCGAGAAACTCGGCAGCCTGATGGAGCGCCATGAGAATCTTTTTCTGGATACGGCTCCAGGGCGATGGTTCTACAAGGAAATCGGAGATGATCCTGAGCGTTACATGTCATTCTTCGAGAAGTACAGGCAGCGGATAGTGATTGGAAGCGACAGCATGTTCTTTGATTCTCAGGACATGCTTTTTCCGTATCACAGCCTTGAGGATAATATTGGAATTTTCCGAACAATGGAGAATTTCTTCTTTGAAGAAGGGTCGATCGATGACCCGTTCCCGCGTCCTGATGCCGGGAAGATCCAGAATCTGAATCTGCCTGTGCAGGTCAGAGAATTGATGATTGGAGATAATATTTATGAATTGCGGTAAGAAACGAGCGGTCGTAGTCGGGCTTGGCATTGGAATGGCCCATGCCAGGGCCTACATGGAGAGCGATTATGCCTGCCTGTACGGGGTGAGCGAGCTCAATCCTGTGAGACTATCCAAGGTGGGCGGCACTTTCAGCGAAGGGAACATGATATGCCTCAGGCAGCTGTTTCCTGATGACCTGCTGGACAGGAAGTGGGAAGACCTCGGGGTGAAGGTCTTTGCAAGCCTCGATGATGTTCTTGCCGACCCTGATGTCGACATCGTGAGCATCTGCACTCCGGATTATCTTCACCCGGAGCACCTGAGGAAGGCTATGGCCAGCGGGAAGGACATTCTTCTTGAGAAGCCGCTTGCCATCACTCTGGACGAAGCTCGCAGCATTGAGCCGGAGATCCGCTCGTACGGTCATGATTTTGCAATTGCATATGAATTCCGAAGCATTCCACCGGTAGTCCATCTTCGCAAGCTTGTCCAAAGCGGCGAGCTCGGAGAGGTGAAGGCCTTCTCGCTCTATCATTTCCGCACTCCGTTCAAGAGGGACAAATGGAACCACTGGATTCAGAAAAAGGCTTGCTCCGGAGGCCTTCTTGTCGAGGAGACCTGCCACTGGTTCGATCTTGCCCGTTTCATCACAGGCAAGGAGATCGATAGCGTGAACTGCGTTACCGAGGGCGGAATCAACGAAGGATTCGATTTCGAGGACATTGCATACGTGAATGGCAAATACGCAGGCGGCGGAGTCTTCCAGATTTCCCATGCTCTGACAGGGTTTGATTTCTCGCTTCAGCTTACTGTCCATGGCACAAAGAAGGTTGCATGGTGCAATTTCAAGGAAACCAAGAGCTCTTCTCTTGATGCAGGCCAGACGGATTATTATGCTGTTGTCAGCGTCGGACCAGTTGGCGGAGGCGTTGAAGATGCTTCGGTGACAACTTATGGCCTTGAGGCTACAGAGCCTTGGGCAATCAAGGAGCAGGTTCTGAACTACTGCAGGGAGAATGCCCTTGGAAAGCCTCATGGAGCCGGTGTTGATGACGGCATGAAGTCGCTTGAGGCGGCTCTGTGTTCTCAGGAGTCGGCAAAAACCGGCGCTGCTGTTAAGCTTTCATAGATCTGGAGGATAAGGCATGAAGACCTATTCGGTTATCGGTGATTCGATCTCAACATTCGAGGGATGGATTCCATCTTACTGCGAATGCGCATATCCGTCTGAAACCAACGACGTGAAGCTGGCCTCCCAGACCTGGTGGCATATCCTTGGCAACAAGATGGGGTGGAAGCTGGAAGTCAACCAGTCGTACAGCGGAGCTCGGGTGACAGAAACAGGACCCAGGCCGATCTGGTCGTCATGCAAGAGCGAACGGAGGCTTTCCGACCTTGGCAATCCGGATTTTATCCTGATTCTGGCTGGAACGAATGACTTCGGGCAGGAACTGGATCTTCCGTCCCTTGAAATGTTTCAGGATTCATACCGGGAGCTCCTCGCTTCTTTGAAAGAAATGTATCCCAAAGCCATTGTCTTCTGCATGACGCCGCTTCAGAGAACAATCGAGGCTCTGGATCAGAAGAACAGCATGAACTGGACTCAGCTGGATATGGCTGATGCGGTGCGAAAGGCCGCAGCAGAATACGGTGACTTCGTCATTGATCTTGCTGCCATCCCCATGGCTGAAGGGGATGGATTCCTGGCCGATGGCCTTCATCCTTCTGCAAAGGGAATGGCTCTTGTCGCATCTCTTGCCGAAAAGGCAATAAGACAATCAATGGAGGGCTGAAATGATCAGGCTCGAAAGCAAGGATAATACATTCACAGTCAGCTTCAATGGTCTTGAAGTCCTGTCCCATTCAAAGGATCATCCGATTCTGAGCTGTGCTCACGGTGATGGCCGTATTTCGATGTACCGAGGCAATTTTCAGATCAACGATGAGCTTGGGGGCATTGATTTTCTTTCTGATTATTCCGTTGAGTCCCAGTCGGATTCAAAGCTGTGCCTCTCATTCTCAGGCAGAAGCCATAAGGCACTGTTGATGTGCGACGAGACCGATGGAAGGCTGCGCATCAGACTTTCAGGGATGGAGGGGGCAAACAGGTTCTATCTGAATATTCCTTCCAGTTCTGACGAGCACATCTATGGCTGCGGAGAGCAGTATTCGCATCTCGATCTCAAGGGCAGGAGCTTCCCGCTTTTTGTCCGTGAGCAGGGTGTCGGGCGCAACAAGAAGAAGCTCATCACAAAGCTTGCCGACAAGCTCGAAGGCGCTGGCGGAGATTACTACACAACATACTATCCTCAGACGACTTTCGTGTCTTCCAGAAAATACTTCCTTCATGCCTATGCGTGGGATTACTCCTGCTTTGATTTCTCTGATCCGGACTTCATCCATCTTGAATTCTGGTCAATCCCTGAAAGCATGATAATATCGGTCAAGAGCTCGATGCTTGAGACTGTGCAGGACATCACCGCCCTTCTTGGACGCCAGAGCGAGCTTCCTGGCTGGGTGTACGATGGGATCGTCCTTGGAGTCCAGGGCGGAACCGAGAAAGCCGGGTTCTATCTCGATCAGGCACGAAAAGCGGGGATGAAAGTTGCAGGCCTCTGGGCCCAGGACTGGGAAGGCAAGAGAGTGACAAGCTTCGGCAAGCGCCTCTGCTGGAACTGGGTCTGGGACAGTCAGATGTATCCTGGTCTTGATAAGTGGATACCGCAGCTTGAGTCCGAAGGCGTCCGATTCCTGGGCTATATCAATCCGTACCTTCTTGAGGGCAAGAGCCTGTATGAAGAGGCCCTTTCAAAGGGCTATCTTGTCATGAACGATGATGGCAGTCCGTGTCTTGTCGATTTCGGGGAATTCAACGGCGGAATAGTCGATCTGACTTATCCAGAAGCATTCGAGTGGTACAAGCTCGTGATCAGGCGCAACATGATTGATTTCGGTCTTTCCGGCTGGATGGCGGACTTCGGAGAGTATCTTCCCACCGACTGTGTCCTTCACAGCGGAATCGATCCTGTCCAGGCTCATGACATGTGGCCTGGC
>JALNXV010000333.1 GCA_023230175.1 Candidatus Cloacimonadota bacterium | reverse complement strand
CAACAAGATTTATGAGTATTTCAAGAATTTTAGAATCAAAATCTTTACCTGATATTGATTTCAATTGGGCAAATGTTGAAGCACCAATCAAAGCATCAAAAGATATTCTTGGTGAAGATAATGTTTATTATATGTATGCTATAGGTTATATGAAAGAATCATCTGCTTTTAGAAATTTATGTAGAGCATATGATTTACCAGTGGAACAATATAATGAAGTTGGTAAAGAGTTAGATAAATTTAAAAACGATCCGCAATGGAAGGATTTAATCGAAGAATCAAAAATGTTTCAAGGAGTTATCGAAAGCATATCTCCTAGTCCATGTAGTTTTGTTATGTTGAATAAACCGATATCAAAAGAATTAGGGTTAATTAAAGTAGGAGATGAATTTTGTGCTTGTATAGATGGCTATACTTCAGATGTATGGAAATATCTTAAAAATGATTTCCTTACTGTTAGAGTTTGGAAAATTATATCGGATACCTTTAAATTATTAAATAAACCAATTCCAACAATTAGAGAATTGAAACCAATGCTTGATGATAAAGTTTGGAATTTATACAAAAATGGACTAACTGCAACATTAAATCAAGTAGATACAGATTTAAGTACAGCATTAATGAAAAAATATTGTGCTACTAGTGTTGCAGAAACTAGTGCTTTTGTAGCTGCTATTAGACCAGGATTCGCAAGTCTTTTAAATACATTTTTAAGTAGGCAAAAATACTCAACAGGAGTAGATGAAATTGACGAAATATTAGAATCTTCTTATCATTTTATGCTTTATCAGGAATCTATTATGGCATTTCTTGTTTGGTGCGGATTAAAGGAAGATTACACTTACGATATCATAAAAAAAATTGCTAAAAAGAAATTTCCTGAAAATGAATTAGAAGAATTAAAAAAAGAATTAATTGAAGGTTATATTAATAATGTTGGTAATGATGAGGGGTTTGAAGACGTATGGCAAGTAGTGGAGGATGCTAGTCGATATAGTTTTAACGCAAGTCATAGCCTTTCTGTAGCATGGGATAGTATATATGGTGCTTATTTAAAAGCAAATTATCCACTTGAATATTATACTGTAGTATTAAATGAATATGAATCTGATTCTGAAAGAACACATAAAATACAATCAGAATTACCGTATTTTAATATAAAACTTTCTAATGTTAAATTTGGAAAATCTTCTGATATTTATTCGTTTGATAAAGAAACAAATACAATTTATAAATCTGTTTCTTCAATTAAATTCCTTAATTCTCAAGTAGCACAAGAATTATATCAATTGTCTCAAGAAAATACATACGCAAACTTTATAGATTTAATAAAAGATATCAAAGAAAAAACATCCACTAATTCAAGACAAATAAGAATTCTTACGGGTTTAAATTTCTTCAATCAATTTGGAAAAAATAAAAAATTACTAGAAATCCTAGATTTATATGAAACAATAGGTGATATAAAACAAATTAATAAAGATAAGGCAGTAAAATTAGGATTAAACATAGATTTATTATTAAAATATACTAATAAAGAAACAGCAAAATTATATAAAGATATTGATGTTATTTCATATATAAAAGAAGTTTCAGAATTAATAGAAAATAAACCTTTGTCAGTAAAAGAGCAAGTAAAATTTGAATACACTTATCTGGAATACACAACTGTTGTATATCCTAAAGCAGATAAAAGTTTATATATTGTTGTTGAATATCGTACTTTTAAAGATAAAACTAAACCGTATTTGACTTTGAGAAACTTAAAAACAGGTGATGATTTAAAAACTAAAGTAAAAAACGGCAAGATTTTCTCGGAAAATCCATTTAAATTATTCGATGTTTTACAAGTATTAAATTTTAAAACACAAAAGAAAATGAAAAATGTCGGTGGCAAATGGGAAAGAACAAATGAAGATGAGCAAATATTAGATGAATGGAATGTTTATTAGGAGGTTATTTTGGAAAAAACAATTAAAGAATTTACTTGTATTCCTTTTTTATGTAGTTTCAATACAGAAAATTTTAAAATATATGCTGTAGATGTAGACGAAATAAAATATCAGGGATTAAAAAAGAATAAATATGGTAATATAAGTATTCTAGGAAATACCCATGACTTAGGTTTAGGAGTTGAATACCATGTTAAAGCAGAAGAACAAAAATCTAAGAATGGATACGGATATCAATATCAGATTATTAGTATTAAACGTGATAGACCTACTAACGAAAGAACTACACAAATGTTTTTGTCTGAAATTTTAACACCAGATCAAGTTAAAACCATTATGGAAAGTTATCCAGATATAATTGATAGAGTAATAAATAATAGAATTGACGATATTGATTTAAGTAAGCTATTTAATATTGGACAATATAGATTTAATGTTATTAAGAGAAAAATTGAAGAAAATTTTGTATTTGCTGAATTAATTGAAATGTTCCAGGGATTAATCGATATGAATACTATCAAAAAACTTTACGACAAATATCCTTCTACATTAAGAGTTAAACAAGAAATACAAAATGAACCTTATCACTGTTTATGTTCTTTATCTAAAATAGGTTTTAAAACAGCAGATAATATTATAATTCAATTAGATAAAGAATCAAAAATTCAAAAGAAAAAAGGAGAAACACCTTCTATATATTTTGATTTTGATATTAAAACTTCTATTCAAAGAGCAACTGCATCAATAGAATATTTATTAGAGCAAAATGAAAATGATGGTCATACTAGAATTTCAATTGTCGAATTAAGAAAATTATTTGATAAATTAACTCCTGAATGTAGCGATAAATTTGTTAAAGCTATTAAGAATTATACGGACTTTTATGTAGATAAAGAAAGCAAAACAGTATCATTTTTAGAAACATATAATACTGAATTATATATAGCACAAAAACTTATCGAGGGATTAAAAATAGATAATAAATGGGAAGAAATTGACATTGAAGAATTTAAAAAAATTGGCGATGATGAATTAACTGATGAACAATTTAGTGCTATTAAAATGTTTTATGAAAATAATATTAGTATGTTAATAGGAGGAGGAGGGGTAGGGAAGTCATTTACAACTCAATCAGTAATATTGCTTATGAAAAAATTAAAAAAATCATTTACACTTTTTGCACCCACAGGTAGGGCAAGTAAGGTATTATCTGGTTATACTAAAGAAGATGCTTCAACTATACATAGAGGGTTATACTTTAATCCATCTGCTGATCCACAATGGGGGTTTAACGAATATAATAAACTTCCTTATGACATTATAATAGTAGATGAAATGTCAATGACGGATATTTTTCTAATGAAAAAATTGATTGAAGCAATAGATTTTTCAA
This sequence comes from Candidatus Cloacimonadota bacterium, assembly GCA_023230175.1. Lineage (GTDB taxonomy): Bacteria > Cloacimonadota > Cloacimonadia > Cloacimonadales > WRIO01 > JALNXV01. The sequence continues at coordinate 840 of JALNXV010000333.1, read as the reverse complement.
GAACAAAATTACTATTCATTGGTGACGATTTCCAAATTCCTTCGGTTGGAGCAGGTAATGTACTTTATGATTTAATTAATTCAAATATAATACCGATTACTTCATTAACAAAAGTATTTAGATTTGGTATTGGTGGAATATCAACTATATCAACCAAAACTAGATATGGAGAGTCATGGATAGAAAGTAAAAATAAAATTAATATTTTTGGCGAAGATAAAGGTTATATTTTTATGCCTATGCAACAAAATCAAATTATATCTACAGTTAAAAATCTATATACTAAATTAATGAATAATAATATATCACCAGAAGATATTTTAGTTTTATCATCTTATAATATTGGTGATTATGGCACAGAAAAAATAAATCAAATGCTTCAACAAGTGGCAAATAAAAATTATGGTTCTGATTTAAAATTTAAATGTAGCAATAGTACTTATTATTTAGATGATATTGTAATACAAACAAAAAATAATTATAAGGCAATTGTTTATAATTCAGACAGTTATAATCCTTTTAATGATGAAATACCAAAACAAACCTTTATAAGTAACGGCGATATAGGAAAGGTAATATTAATTGATAAATATTTTATGGTAGTTCAATTTGATAATGAAAAAATTGTTTACGATAGAGACACAGCATTAAATTTAAAATTAGCATATAGTATATCTCTTTATAAGGCACAGGGAGGATCAGCAAAGAACATTATTCTTATTACACCTAAAGCACATACATATATGTTAAATGCAAACTTAATATATGTAGGGCAAACTAGAGCAGAAGAACGATGTTACCATTTAGGAGAACCAGAAACTATTAATAGGGCATTAAAAA
>JALNXV010000332.1 GCA_023230175.1 Candidatus Cloacimonadota bacterium | reverse complement strand
TTTCATACCGATTACATAGACCTTGGAATGATCCACTTCGTAGACAGCCCAGAGGAATTCCACCAGATCATGGATGGTGATTTCCTGAAATACGTCCAGAGCCTCAAAGCTTCCGGAACAATTCATCATATTGGAATGAGCACCCATAACCCTGTCACTGCAAAGCTTGCCGCCGAGTCCGGGATCATCGAAATGATCATGTTCTCCATAAACCCCGCATTCGACCTGCTTCCTCCGACAGATGACCTTGATACCTACTTCAAGGAAGACTACGGCGAAGGATTCTCAGGAATAGACCCGAAACGTGAAGAGCTATACAAGTTCTGCGAAGAAAAAGGAATCGGAATCACAGTCATGAAACCATATGCCGGAGGAAGACTGTTCTCTGCTCAGGCCTCACCGTTCTCTGTCGCCCTCACCCCGATCCAGTGCATCCACTACGCACTGACAAGACCGGCTGTCGCGGCAGTAATGGCGGGAAGCGAAACAGTAGAGCAAATCCATCAGGCAGCTGCCTATGAGACAGCCACAGAACAGGAGAAAGACTATGCAAGCGTGCTTTCAAAAGCACCCCGCAATGCATTCTCATCAGGAAAATGCACATACTGCGGACACTGCGCACCATGTCCTAAGAAGATTGACATAGCGATGGCCGGGAAGTACTACGACCTTGCTGAGATGCAAAGCAAGGCAGCTCCAGCCCTGCAGAATCATTATGATGCTCTCAGTGCACATGCTTCGGACTGCATCAAATGCCATGCCTGTGAAAAGCGCTGCCCGTTCGGAGTGAAAATCGTAGACAGGATGGAGAGAACCAAACAGATGTTCGGCCATTGATCTGAAAAGTGACAAAATAATTTACTCACTTTATTCAAAAGTGACAAAGAAATTTAATCACTTTAAGTAAAAGTGACAAAATTATTTGACCACTTTTGCTTATTGCTGTATCATTCAAACCAGAGGACAACTATGACGTTACAGCAAATGCAGGACAAAATACTATCGGACCGCAGACTGGCTTTGGATGACACTTACATCCAGAGGAATTTCACTTATCCTGAAATCCCTGGCATGGCCTCTGTAATTGTCGGAGCCAGGCGAGTCGGCAAAAGCTGTTTCCTGAGACTCAAGGCAAAAGAGCTGGTTTCGAAAGGAACTCCAGAAGACAAGATCTGCTATTTGAATTTTTTCGGAATCGAAGATGAGAAAATCCCGTTTTCCTTAGTCGAAAAGGCCTATTATTCGCTCTACCCAAATTATTCAAAAGACCCTGATGTGCATTTCTTCATCGATGAAATTCAGAATATCGACTTCTGGGGCGAGGGGATATCAAATATCATGGACGTTCACAAATGCAAAGTGACTGTATCAGGATCAAGTGCAAAATATCTTTCAACTGATATAGCATCGGAACTTCGTGGAAGAAGCATTTCGTATAGATTCTACCCACTCTCATTTGAAGAATTCGCACGTTTCAATGGTGAAGACATCAAAGCGTCGAAGGCTTATTCCAATGAAGAGCAGAATCAATTGCGAAATCTTTTCAAGCAATACATGGAAAGAGGATCGTATCCGGCTCTTGCCTCTATGGACAACGCTGAAACCAGAAAACAGATGCTGATAACCTATTTCGATCTTGCTTATTCAATGGACATAATCGACCGTTTCGATGTCACCAAGGGTTCAATGCTCAAGAAATTGATGCGCAGAATGGTAAAGAACTCAGGAAGTCCATATACAATAAGAAGACTTGCGCATTATCTTGCAAGCGAAGGATACAGTTCTTCAACTACCCTTATTTCCGATTATCTTGGTATGATGACCGATACATGCTTTTTCACGGATGTAAGAGTATTAGGAAACTCCAAAAAAGAAAATTCAAATCCGAGAAAACTTTATACAATCGATCACAGCATGGCTGCTCTGTTCAGAGAATTCGGACAAGATTCAGGAAAGAGACTGGAGCATGCCGTTCTTGCATCAATTCTACGCTGTACTCCAAATGTCTGCTACTATAGAACCGCTGCAGACAAGGAACTGGATTTTGTCGTTACGGATTCTGATAAGAATCCAAGAATCATCATTCAGGTAACAGATGATTCCGAAGCAAGCATGCAAAGAGAAATCCAAAGCACAGAAGAAGGCATGAAGGAACTTGGGTTCAATGAATCTTACCTTGTCACATCCGATGAAGAAAGGGACATAGATGTAGAATCAGGAACCATCCATGCAATTTCCGGATGGCGATTCATGCTCAATGCTGCCAGCATAATCGGATGACCTCAGAAAGAGAAAATATCATCACTAAGAAGAAAATCAGCTATTCCACCCTCATCATCATAGAAAGGGCTGATTTCCGAATGAGCGACAATGTTTTTCTGAATCATCACGCCTGCTGACAGACTCCATCCAGCTCCGCTGGACAAAAAGCAATATCCATTTTAAGAAAGTGCATCATGATGCAGAAGTTTAAAATCAGATGACTTTCTTCACTTGACCGAACTGTCGATCATTCCTTGGATGAAGTACTTCTGAAGAATCAGGAAGCAGATCACCACAGGCAGGATTGCAATCAGAGCACATGCAGTTGCCGTGCTCAGGTCTATGTACGTCTGCGAGAAGAAAGAGGAAATCGAAAGAGTCACGGTATTCATCCTGCTTGTCTGGAGAATGTAGCGGGAGAACTGGAAATCATTCCAGCAGTTCACGCTGGACAGAATCGCAACAGTAGCCGTGACAGGCTTCAGCTGAGGCATGATCACCAGAAAGAACGTACGTCCCGGACCGCATCCATCAATGGTGGCAGCCTCATCAAGTGCAACTGGAATAGAGCGGATGAAATTCGCATAGAGGAAGATTCCCTGCGGAAGCTGATAGGTCAGAAGCACAAGGATCACAGCCCAGTACTGGTTCACACCATGAATGCTCACGATGATCGAATACAGCGAAACAAGAATCGAAAGCGGCGGAACCATCATTATCCCAAGGATGAAAGCCTGCACCACCTTGTTGAATTTCGTATTGCGCCTTGCTAGAGGATAAGCTGCGAAAGCGCTGACTATAACCTCAAGCACAACAACGCAGACAGTAATGAAAGCAGTCCGCCCTATTGCTCCGAAGATCCCCGCCTTCTCGATTGCCGCCTTGATGTTGTTCATAGTCGGAGTGCTTGAGAACAGCCAGTATGAGCTTGTATCGGTGGAAGGCTTGAATGAAATCGTAGTCAGAATCCAGAAAGGAGCAAGGAAAACAGCAAGTATTGCAACTATTGCAATAACCCGGAGAACAGGATTGGCTTTTCTCATAGCTCAACCTGCCTTTTCTGAAGACCCCTGACAACGATATTGCTTACGATCATTATGAACACGAACATCACAAGCCCGATTGCCGAAGCATAGCCTGCCCTCTCGCCGCCGAAGTAGTACCTGTAGATCAAAGTCGAAAGCGAGTTGGTATCATACCCCGGTCCTCCGCCTGTGAGGGCGATGATCACATCATAGAGCTTCAGGCCTCCGATGAGGTTAAGCGTAACAGCAGATGTGATAGCCGGCATCAGAAGCGGCAGCGTGATGCAGAAGAACTTCTGGGAAGAATTAATCCCATCGATGGCCGCTGCTTCATAATACATCCCGGGAATGTTCTGCAAACCTGCGAGATAGATCACCATCGAAATGCCGACGAACTGCAGGGAATTGACAAGAGTGAGAATCCACACTGACCTGTTCCCATCGGCAAGCCAGTCCACAGGAGCAAGACTTAGAATCTTGAGGATATCATTCAGCGCACCTCGGCTGTAGTTGAAGAAGAAGTACATTATGTAGCCCATGATCAGAGGCGCGATCATCACGGGAAGGTAGATCACGGTCCGGACAAAGCCGCGGCCGCGGAATTTCTGATTGAGGAACACCGCCAGAAGGATTCCGAGGATGTTCTGGATCACAGTGCTTCCTGCCCCGTAGATCAAGGTGTTCACGAATGCCCTGCGGACATTCTTGTCGGCAAAGAGGTTCTTGTAGTTGGCAAGGCCTATGATCTTGAACGACCTGGAGTAGCCGTTCCAGTTTGTCATGGAAAGATAGATTCCCTTGACGAACGGATAGACCACGAAGAATGCGAAAAGCACCAGCGCCGGAACATAGAATAGATTGATTGTCCTGTTTTTCGATTGCATAGCGTCAAAGCATCAGGGA
>JALNXV010000331.1 GCA_023230175.1 Candidatus Cloacimonadota bacterium | reverse complement strand
AGAAGATGGAGAGCAAATAAGATTAGTTGATGAGCTTCCAATGAAATTCTTTATTTTCGATGATAATTATGTAATTTTCTTAATGACAAATGAACAAGTTAATCAGCCAAAACTCGGTTTTTTAGCAATCCAAAATAATAGTTTAGCTAAGACTTTAATTAAGGTTTTTGAATTATATTGGGAACAAGGCTTAACAATAGAAGATTTTGAGATAAAACACACCCTAAAAAAATAAATAAAAATGGAGGCAACAAATGAAACGATTGAGTTTAATTATGCTCATTATCCTGTTTAGCTTTTCAATAATCAGAGCAGAAAATCGCAACATCAGTTGTACGGTAACAACTAACAGTAATTATACTTCCGGAGAAAATACTATGCTTGAATTTAGTATTAGTATAGCTTCAGGGTATTATGCTGACTTTTTCAATATAACATTCCCGGAAGGTTTCACAATCAATAGTGGGTCTTCAATGGGCACAGAAAACGCTTCAATATCAGGCAACACGATTGAATGGGGCGAGATGTCCGGCTGGACCGGAAGCGGTATGGGTAACTTATACGGCTCATACACAGTTAATATTTCAGTAAATACAGCAGCTTCAGTATCAGGAAACCAAACTCTTCAAATTGAAATGATGAGTGATGACCCTTCTGAGGCAGATGTTTATAATGGAACAGTTATTTTAGAACAACAGATTAGCGGTCCTGTTATCAGTGTTTCAACAAACAAAATTTATTTTGAAGAAGTAGATATTAATGCTGAAATGAACAAGACATTTTCTATCACTAATATCGGTATAGATCAATTACAGATAACAAATATTTCTTCTTCAAATCCTGATTTTACAGTAACAAGTGATTATTCAAATACTCTTTCAGCTGATGAGACTATAGAAATAAATGTAAAATTTACTCCCACAGTTAACAATTATTTCCAAGGACAGTTAAATATTGAAAGCAATGGTGGAGTTAATCAAGTTATTGATATTCACGGGATTGGGAAAAAATCTACAGATATTGTAGAATCATTTGAAAACGGTTTTCCTCCAACAGGTTGGTATGATGTTGAAGATGACTGGACTGTAGCTTCAGATTTACCTTTTAACGGAAACCAATATGCTAAACTAAATTATTATGATAACGGCATATTATCTACTCCAAAACTTACAATTACAAACGGAGACAGAATTACATTTTTTGCCGGAAATAGATATGTATCTTTAGGTGAAATTAAAACATATATATCTACAAATCGAACTGATTGGACGGAAATTTTCAGCACACCGGCTATTAAGGGATATCATGCATATTCTATAGATTTATCTTCCTTTGATGGCTCATTTTATATCGGATTTTCAAAAACTGAAGACAGAATACTTATGCTTGATCAGATAGTGATGCCTCAAATTGATATGAATGGAGTGGTTCCCGAAATAATCACATTAAATACACCAGATAACAATGCTTTAGATATTGAGCCAAACACTACACTTCAATGGACTGCTGATGGTTTTGCTACAGGATACTATCTTTCCTTAGGCACAAATGAAACAGCTGATAATATAATAAATAATCAAGATGTATCTTATATTACAACTTATTCACCAACACTTGATTGGGATACTCAATATTTTTGGAAAGTACAGGGATATAATGAAAACGGAGAAGGACAGGCTTCTGAAATATATACTTTCACAACTCAAGCAAATCCTATTCATTCAGTTCCTTTCAATGAAGACTTTACAGCATTTTTACCTGCTTTTTGGACAAAAGCAAAAGGACAATTATCACCAAATGTAACATTTACTGATGAAACCTCAAACTGGACAAATGATGGGTTTGCAAATATTGAAGATACCGGGTCGGCTCGTGTAAATATCTATGGAACAACCCGTTTTGAATGGTTAATTTCCCCCACAATAGATTTAGGAACAACAGGAGACTTGGGTTTAAGTTTGGATATCGCATTTACGACCTTTTCAGGAACAAACTCTGCTCCAATACCTGAAGATGACATCATCGCAATTATTATCTCAACAGATAATGGAAATACTTGGAGCGAAAATAATATCTTAAGAGAATGGCGTTCAACAGATACAATTTCTAATACAGGCGAAACAATCACTATTGATTTATCAGCATATTCAGGATTAGTAAAAATCGGTTTTTATGGTGAATCAACCATAAGCAATGGTGACAACAATCTCTATATTGACAATATTAATGTATTACCAATGGGAGACGCTCCTACTTTAAGAATAACTCCACAAAGCTATACTTTTAGTGAAATAATGAATAGTACTATATCTTCAGCACAAGCATTTGAATTAGCTAAATTAGGCAATGGCGTAATTCGCATTGACAATATACAATTAACCGATAACACTAATTTTATTTTAGAAAATCTACCTGAAAGTTACCCTGTAGAAATTAGCACAACTACCCTAACTTTTAATGCTATATATACACCTCAATCAGCCGGAGAACATCAAGCAATAATTGAAATAACAACCAATGCCGGCATTTATGAAGCTAATCTCAATGGTTCTGCTTATACTCCTTTACAAGGCGATTTAATAAATAATCCAATATCTATTACATTAGATGAAACAGGTTTCTATACAACAACTGCAAGCAACGAATCAATGCATAATGATTATATTCTTCCGGGAACTGATGGCAAAGACGTTATCTACAAACTCAGTTTAAATAACAATGCTACTGTTGACATTTCCTTAGAAGGAAGTGCATTTAATACAAAATTAGCTGTTTATGCTGTAAATACTGATCCTCAATGGGTACCAAATGATGAAAATTATCTTTATTATAACGATAATGACACAGAAACAGGTGCTAATTGGTCAGCATTATACAATTTAGAATTAACTACCGGAGAATATTATATTATTGTTGATTCTTATTCAAATTCTCAAGGAAATTATACTTTAACAATAGAAGCAGACATTGTTTCAGAGGATGCAGTCATTAATGTAACTCCTGAAAACTATGATTTTACTGAAATGATTATTGGAAATTCTACTGACTATAAAACATTCTTAGTGTCAAATGGTGGAGAAACTGCTTTTACAATTCAAAATTTCAATATTGATAATAATCAAGACTTTGAAATCAATCCAATCTCCTCTTTACCTCAAACTATTACAGATAACACCTTTGGATTAACAATTAGATTTACTCCTCAAAGTTCAGGAGAAAAAACAGCTACTATAACGTTAAATACAACAGCAGGAGAAAAAACTTTTAACGTCACAGGTACCGCATTAAACGAAGGAATGATTTGGGAAAGTTTTGAAAACGAAGATTTCCCAAGTTCAGGTTGGACACGCATTGATAATGATGGAGATGAAAATAATTGGAGACCTTGGTCGGGCACTTATGCCAGAACAGGCGATAAATTTACTATGTCAAATTCAACCTCAATGTGGGGTGATGAATATGACCCTGATAACTGGTTAATCACACCAAAATTATCCGTTCGAAACGGAGATAAATTAATTTGGTATGTAAGACCAATGAATCCTGAAATACCGGGAGATTTATACGAAGTAAAATTAAGTACAACAGGAATAACAAGTTCAGACTTTACTATTCAATTATTTACTGAAACGGTAACACCTGAAATATGGGCACAAAGAGAAGTTGACCTCTCAGACTATGCCGGACAAGAAATTTACATTGCTTTTCACCATATAGATAATATTGCTGATACATACGCCTTTGCAATTGATGATATCTTTATGCCTCCATTTGCAGAAACAGTAACTCCTGAAGCCGTAACGTTAAACTTCCCTGAAGATGATACAGATTATATTTACGGAATGACTTCTCTTTCATGGAATCCGGCTGCTTATGCAACAGGATATAAACTTAGTCTTGGCACAGACAATCCTCCAACAAATATCTTTAACAATGAAAATATTGGTAATCAAACTTTAAAAACAATCTATGATTTAGCCCCTCAAACTACCTATTACTGGCAAATCACACCTTATAATAATACCGGAGATGCAATCAATACCCATATATGGAATTTTACTACAGCAGATTTTGATGAATATACAATTCCTTATGCAAATGATTTTAGTGATTGCACTGCTATGCCTTTCTTCCCTGCAGGGTGGACAGATTACAACGGCCTAATAGGAGAAGAAAATACTATATTTGAAG
>JALNXV010000330.1 GCA_023230175.1 Candidatus Cloacimonadota bacterium | reverse complement strand
TTATTCTTATTACTAATTACGAAATCAATCTATGCAAATAATTTTTTCCTCTCCCCTACGTTTAAACACATAAACATCGAAAATCCTATTCCGGACACAATATTTTTTGAAGAAAAGAATATCATACCAAATTATTTCAAAATTACTGCAAGCCTAAAAGATGACTCTACTAAAACAAAATCAGTTATAAAAATACCTGAACACCAATTCGTAAATAATCTTGATTATAAAATTTCTTTCCATAATAAAATTACTAATCCACAACATAGCTATCAGCATTATATTGTTATTAATAACCCGATGATATACAATTCATTATCTATAGAATACGCTCTTTTCCCGGAAAAATACTTTGTTAATTACAGGTTATATGAGCCAATAACTGTTTCAGATAGTTTAAAGATAAAAACGATAAAAAAAAATTGGGAAAACTTTTTATTAGATAATAAAAATCTCAATATCACAGGTAATAAAACTATTTCTGTCGCCGTTTCCAATCAAGATAATGTTGATATAAATCAATCATTATTTTTACGTATTGATGGAGAATTATCGCCTAATATGATGATACAAGCTCAACTAAATGATAGTCAATCTCCTATAAGCTCAGAAGGAGACAGCCGAGAGTTGAGTTCATTAGATCAAGTATATTTTAAAGTATATGGTAAGCAATACGAAATTGCTTTTGGTGATTTAGATTTAGAGATTACAGGCACGCAATTTATAAATTATAATCCAAAATTTGAAGGCTTAAAAATCAGTTATTTTGATAAACAAGAAGCATCTATTGCAGCAGCTATCTCTAAAGGCATTTCTACAACTATTGTCTTTAATGGTATAGAGGGTAAACAAGGACCTTACTATTTAAAACCGGATAATATATATACTAACGTACAAGTTTTACCGGGTAGCGAAACTATTTGGTTAAACGGGTTAAAAGTAGAAAGAGGATCTGACTATAAAATTGACTATAATGAAGGTTCTATCGAGTTTTACTTAAAACACTTTATCTCAGAAAATTCAAGGATACAAGCCTCTTTTCAATATAGTGATGAATATTATAGAAAAAATACCTTTCTCGGGACCTCAAATTTTTACATATATGATAAGATAAAACTTGGAGTTACTGCTGTCTATCAAAAAGATGATAAAGACAAGCCCTTGATTGACAGTTTTAATGAAGAAGACATAGAAATCCTAAAAGAAATCGGTGATAATCAAGCTTTAGTTTCAGGGGAATCCTACGTCGGAAATGGCCTCGGGCTCTACAAAAAAATCTTGATAAACGATAAGATAATTTATGAATATGCTCCAAATGACTCATTAGCTGATTATAATGTCTATTTTACTTGGTTTGGACAAGGACAAGGTGATTACATTCAAGTTACACCTTCAAGGTTTGATTATGTTGGTGATAATCTTGGTCAATGGAAAGCCTTAAAGGAAATAAATGCACCTCAATTAAAAACTAACTATAATTTCAATCTAAATTACTATTATGATTATCTCGAAATATATTATGAAACCCTTCTTTCTCAATATGATAAAAATACCTTTTCCGCCAAAGATAGTGACGATGATTTTAGTCATATTCAACATTTCCAACTAAGCCTCAAACCTGATTTTGACATTATCAAGCCAAGCTTAAAAACCTATTTCAGATATAGATATAAAAACCTATACACTTTTGCTAATATCAAAGAATCTGATGATTACTTTAATTTTGGAAGCTTTATTAGCCCGGACTCACTTAATAATTCTGAATATTATATCAATTTAAACACCATAAGTTATGACTTTCTATCTCAAGAAACTTCTTTTAGATTTAATAGTTACGAAGATCTTGTTAAACAAAATTATCTTAATTTAATACAATCCATTAAACAAACAAAGTATTCTCCGGCAGTTAATTATCAATACAATAAAGCAAACGAAACTGATAATCTAAACAAATTAAATAATGAAATTGTAATCAATGAACCATCAATCCTGTATAAATACAAAAAAATCACACTTAAATCATCATCAAGATACAATAAATCTACTGTTTTTTCTCAAAATGAAAACCAAACTATCAGTGGGAATAAATATAATCTATATAAAAACAGCATAACTATTGATAATTTATTTAAATCAGGTTTTGTTATTTCTTATGATTATGACAATAATGACGTATTTCTAAATCACTGGCAAAAAAATAAAAAATCATTTACCTATAGTTTACAATCATATACCCAATTAAATGAACACTATATAACTACTTTATACTCTCATAGAGAAGTAAAATCATATACAGAAGGTTCAAGCGACCAAACCTATGATGTAGCAGAAATCAGAACTATGAATAATTTCGCAAACAATGCTATACAATTTAATTCAAATTATATTCTTAAAAACTTAGAATATTATCCCAAAAGTCGAGAATTACAGTATCTTGGGGAAGGTGCCGGTTTATACGATTCCACAGGTACATGGACAGAAAACGGGGATTACGATTGGATTACAGTAACTGTAGGAGAACCTTCTAAAAGCATAGAAGTACAAACAAATTTTAATATTTATACTTATCCGGCTCAATTTAACTCTAATAAAAATAATTTTTTAAAAAAAATCAATCTTGAAACAAATATCTCAATTATTGAACAAACCGAAAGCACAAACAAACTTAAGACATATTTACTTTATCCAAGTGCTCTTATGACAAATAAATCTATCTATGCAAGACAAGAATTCAGACAAGCTATTTGGTACAATATTGTCAAAAACAAATGGATTTCAAGATATACTTATAAAAACGATAAAACTCTTGATAATAGATACCAAACTACTGACGAAAATCAATTATACGAACACGAATTTTCTCTCCGATTAATGAAATACCTTAATTCTGATTTTGAAAAAATATTTTCTTATAAAAACGAAACAGATTCAAGATATAATATGAAATCTAAAACTTACATTAATCAATTAGATATGAGAACTTCTTATTCAAATAATTATATCTTCAACACAAGTTTTGGATATGAAAGAGAACAAGTTAATGCAAATCAACAATATCAAAAAATAGCTCGTTATGTTTTTTCTGAAGATTTAATGATATTCTTAAGCAATAAATATAGAATACTTTCCGGTTTTGAAATTAAATATAACAAAATAAAAACCCCCATATCTACTTACCTCCCTTTTGACAAACAAAAAGGAGCTAATTTGAGATGGTCAGCAAGTATCAATTATGTCCTAAATAAAATCTCTACTATTGAATTAAGCTATTCAGGTTATAAATATCCAAGCCAAGACGCCTTTCATCAAGTCAAAATGGAAATGAGAGCAGAATTTTAGATTATGGGGTATGAGGACTAAAAGATTGCTCCTTCACAAGCTCATCGCAATGACAAGACAACGCCATCTTCAACTCTCACTCGCTTCGCTCACTGCAAGTAAAGTCTGTCACCGGACTTGAGTCTCTAATCACGAATATTGTAACTTGACCACAATGTCATTAAGTTAAGAATATAATCGGAGTGTTCCTTGTAAAATAGGGACTTTCTGATACTAAAATCGTAGCCTCGTACTTCAGAGGCAGACCCAGAATTAATGTTGTGCGAGCATCCCTGCTTGCACTCAAAACCTTAAGTAATAGGTATTTAATATTTTATGAAACTACAAGCTGGAAGCTTGTAGAACTTTTCTGCATTTTGGGACAGGCTCTTCAATCGCTGATAGAGGAATGAATGTATTGGCTCATCTAAATCCCCATTTTAAAAAATGGGGCTATGAATTTATAAATTAGAGATTTCAGCCATTCTCGACTCACACTCGCTTCGCTCACTACAAGTCAAGTCTATCTAAAAATATAAACAGATAATCACATATATTATATATTTATATTTATAAATTAATATCCATAAAGCAAATACTACTTACTTGAAAAATATATTTATTATGTAAAGTTATAAAATACCCACAAAATATATGCTAACTACTTGAAATATATAGCAGACCTACAGGAGACCTACAGGAAGTGCGATCTCCTGTAGGTCTCCTGTAGGTCTCTTAAGTAAATTATCACATACCTAAAAACATAACTCACTGTGATACAATAAATTAAAGCATTTTATGTATTATTCATAACAATAATAAACTAAAGTATCAAAGAAATATATTTAATGATTTATTTATCTTTGATATTTTAGTTTATAAG
>JALNXV010000026.1 GCA_023230175.1 Candidatus Cloacimonadota bacterium | reverse complement strand
TAATAAATCGTTATGTTTCCATATATTTGCTGTCGTAGTCTGTAAAGTTTGATTCATAGCTTCAACTTTAATAGAGGCATTATCAAAATCAATAACCGTCATACATATACCGTTACAAGCAATACTTTCTCCAGTATGTAAATCATCCTGTAATAATTTACAAGCAATAATAAAGTATTTCTTCTTCTCTTGCAGTTGGATATTAATAATTTTCCCTACTTCTTGAATAATTCCTGTAAACATATTAATCCTTAATTGGATATCTTCTTCTAAAAGCATTAACTAATGTAGAAACACCACTATACTCCATATCACCACCATAAGGGATTCCTGTTGATAATCTGGTAACATTTATTCCGAACTGAGATATATGTTCAGAAAGAAATTGCATAGTTGTCTCTCCTTCAGTTGAGGGGGATAAAGCTAAAATAATCTCAGAAAAACAATTGTTTTTTATGAATAAATCTAATTCTTTCAAGCGAATTTCGTTAACACCTATACCATCTATTGGTGAGAGTAAATTACCTAAAACAAAATATCTGCCATGATATTCATTGGTATTTTCTATAAGAAAAATATCTTTAGAATTTTCAACTATACATAGAAGACTACTATCTCTAGAATCATCAGCACAAATAGGACAAGGATTAGTATCGGAGAGTAAAAAACAATTTGAACACGGTTTACATTTATCTAAAGCATTTAAAATTGCATCAGAAATTAACTTAGCTTTATCTTTAGAATTACTCATAAGATGAATAGCTAATCTCTGAGCTGTTTTTTCTCCGATACCCGGTAAAAGTTGTAAACTTTTCTGTAAGGATAGAAGTGATTCCGATAAAACTGTCATAAATTAGAATAAGCCCGGTATTTTAATCCCACCTGTAAGCTTTGACATATCAGCTTCTACTTCTTTAGCAATTGTCTGATGAATATCTTTTATTGCAGCGACAATTAAATCTTCTAACATTTCTACATCATCAGGATTAACAGCTTCAGGACTTATTTTTATACTAACTAAATCGTATTTACCATTCATCTCTACATTTACCATTCCACCACCTGAAGAAGCTTTCCATACTTTTTGTTCAAGTTCTTGTTGAGATTTCATTAAATCATTTTGCATTTTCTGCATCTTCTTCTGTAATTCTTGCATTTGTTTTCCACCGCCTGGGAACATTTTTGCCTCCTTAATATTTTTATACAAAATATGAGTAACCGACTTTTAAGTCAATAGTTTTTTAAAATAAAAAGATAATTATCTAATCTTTCTTAAAATACAATTCAAAACATGCACCTTGATGAATCTCATTATTAAAAGCTTTAATTGAACCTTTAAAATTATCCATAAAAAACTTAACAATAGCTAAACCTAATCCCATACCCTTACCGGGTTTTTTAGTTGAATAAAAAGGATCAAACAATTTATTTTCAAAATTTTCCGGGAATCCTATACCGTTATCGGTTATCCTCACTAAATAAAAATCGTTTCCATATTCTGTATCAATCTTTATAAACTTGTCAATTTGGTTTGATTTTTCTAATGAATGATATGCATTTACAACCAGATTTATTATGATTTGTTCAAAATGAATCCTATTACCATTAATAATTATCGGCATTGTTTTTAAATCTTTTTCATTATATGGAGATGATGTTTGATTTAAAAAGGTAAGAAAGATATCAATGTTATGTAAACTCATCTGTTTTTTCAAGATATCAATTGAATGACATATAGCTTCATGAATTTCAAATTTATCCTCTTTTACTTTTTCATTCAAAGACCAAAAAGATTTCATATGCCTAATAATCTCATCAATCCTATTTGTAGCTAACGATATGTTTTTTAATTTATTAACTAAATTTTCAGGATAAATGCCCGGCATTCTTCTTTCTTGAAATAGGATAGTATCAGCTGTCACTTTGATTGCGTTTAAGGGTTGATTTATCTCATGAGTGATGCCTGATGCCATAACGCCAATAGAAGCTAATCTTGCTGAATTCTCAAGTAATTGTACAGATTCTGCATTCTTCATCTCAGCATTAATCCTGGCAACTGTCTGTAAATGTTTACCCCAAGCATTAGATAACATATTTGCTATTGTATTAAAAAGACTAAAATGTTTAGAAGTCCACACATTAGGTTCGGCACTTTCAAAAGTTAGCATTCCATATATCTTAACATTTGATTTAATAGAGCTTAATAAGTCGATATTACCCTGGAACTTTAAAGGTACTGCTGCAAAAGATTTTACATTATGCTTTTCTAAAATAGTCCTATTTGCTTGTACAGTTTCTGACAAATCAACCCAAAAAACAGATATTGATTGCAATATTTTTGATAACAAAGTATTAACTAATTGTTTTGCAGACACGATTTCTGTATCTAAATCTGTAGTGTTCATAACTTGTGCTAAATAATATTCATACGCTATATTTAACCATTTTTTATGTTTTAAATCATCAAAGGATTCCTTTATAAATGGGACAAACTGTACATCCTTAATATTTAAAGTTGAACTTATAATTTCTAATGCATAGTCGATAACACTAAAAAAATCATCAGTAGAATTAAAAATTGTTGCTATCGTAGAGATTAACATCTCATGCTTTAATGCAATTTTTACTTTATTATGTTCTTGCAATAAAAGCTCATCAGTTTTTTTTCTTTCCGTTATATCCCTTATATTAGCTAAAATATGGATTTTAGAACTAATAATAATCTTTCTTAAATATATTTCTGTTGTAAATACTTCGTTTTCATAAGGTGTCTTTGCATACCACTCAAAAAATTCATCATTATCATTTATAACATTATCCCATTTTTCATTTAAATAATCTATTTCATTATCAATAGCAGACAAATCATCAAAAAAGTTCAATTTACTAAAAAAGGGTTCTTTTACTTTAAATAATTCCTTTGTTTTATTATTAACATTGACGATTTGACCACTTACATCAAAAACTATAATGGCATCATAAGTACTATTTAAAATAGTTCTTAATAAGTATTCTTGTTGTCTTAACTCATCCTCAGATTTTTTTCTTTTCTCAATTTCTTTTTCTAAAAGTAGATTTTTTTTTGTAATATCTTCAGTTTTTTCAAAAACCATCTCATGTAACTTATTCCGATATTCCCATAATGATTTTTCAATATTTTTTCTTTTTGTGATGTCAATAATCACGCCAACAATAGCTACGATTTCATCATTTGGATCTTTTAAAATACTTTTTCTAAAAATCACATTATGTTTATGTCCGAATTTGTTAGTTATAGTCCCTTCATATATTTGAATACCTTGATGCCTAAGAATCTCTTTATCTCTAAAACTATATTCATCAGCTTCTTCTTTAGGAGAAATATCGTAAGATGTTTTTCCAATCAAATCATACTCTTCAAAACCAAATAAATGAGTAAAAGAAGGGTTACAGCCTAAAAATAAACCGGAAATATCTTTTAAAAAAATAGGAACAGGTATTCCATTTACTAATTCTTTTAAAGTAACGGTTCCATTTATTCTTTCATTATTATCTTGTTTATTATTATCAATCAACTACAATACTCCAAAAATTATTATCTAATGACTATTTTTCAGTCGTAACAAAAATTAATCTCCCATCAGAAATTAACAAAATATCTCCTGAATCAAAATTATAATTACTACCTGAAGGATAGGAAGTTGGAATTCCGGTCCCATAAGTTTCATAATTTGAAAATCTTGATATGGAATGAGGATGATTATAAGGATTATTAGTACCAAATGATAATAATGCTATCTTTGCATATTGATCTAATACCTTAGATAAAAATGCACTATTAGATGTATTATTCGAAGCACTCCCATGATGAGAAACCTTCAACACATCACACGACAAATCATAATCTGCATTAATTAAATAATCTTGCACAACACCTTCAGCATCACCGGTAAAAAGAAATTCTGCATCACCATATACAGCTTTTAAAACTATACTGGTATTATTAATATTATCTTCATTATAATTTGGAGGGTATCCTATACTAAAAAAAGTAAAATCTACTACGCTATCTATATTTAAATTCATTCCGGGATAATAACCTTGCGGTTGGGTTGGAGATATATATAGGTTATAATCTATATTATTTGCTATTATATCCAAAAGACCTCCATAATGATCTCCATGCCTATGAGTCTCAATAATATAGTCAAGATATGTTATTTCATTATCCTGTAAATACATTAATGCAAGAGCTAACCCACCCCCTTGCCAATCGCTTGAACCTCGAGTACCATATCCTCCGTCAATTTGAATATTTTTATTATCCGGAGTTTGAATTAAAATTGCATCACCCTGAGCAACATCAATTAGATGTACCCTGAGAAATGAATTAGAATTATAAGCAGAAGTAAATGTAAAAACCGTATCCTGAAAACTTTCACTTCCATATACTGACAGTTGCATTTGATATACATTATTTATTAAATTAACAGGTAATTTATAATTATGAATTTTTGTTGGATTTCCGGCAGACCATGCCTTAAACGTTTCATTTTGATTTAATCTATTTTTATATATTAAATACACATAAGCACTATCTATAGTATTAAATTTCAATTCATTGTTAACCAATGTTAAATCTTGAATGATACCACTTGATGGTTGTTCTACAATAGGTTTTAAAACTTTATCCGTTCCACAAGAAATAACTAAAAGAACAACAAAAAAAACTATTACTAACCTTAAAAACATAAATTTCCTTACTATTGACTCGTTTGACTACCAATATTTTTATATTCTTGACAATATATATCTAAAAGCGAAACTAAAAATGCGGCAAAAATTGGTCCGATAATAAATCCAAATAACCCAAATAATGCAATCCCGCCTAAAGTAGAAAAAAAGATTAATAAATCATGCATCTTAGCATCTTTACCAACCAATATAGGTCGAATAATATTATCAATACTACTTACTATTATCACACTAATCGCAATAATAAAAATTCCTTGAATAGGGTGTCCCATAATAATCTTTATCACTCCGGCAGGAACCAAAATCAGCCAAGTTCCTAAAAATGGTACTGTAGCTAATACTACCATAATCATACCCCATAATGCCCAAGTTTTAACACCAAAAACTAAAAGAGTTATAGCCCCTAAAGTTCCTTGAATTAACCCAATTACTAAGGTACCTTTAATGGTAGCTCGGGATATCTGTGAAAATTTATCAAATAATCTTATCATATGTACATTTTTCATTGGGCTAATTTTTAATATATATTGACCAAATTTCTTTCCATCTCTAAAAAAATAAAACATACAAAATAGAGTTATTCCTAAGTTTGTAAAAAACTGTAAAGCACTTTGAGACATAAAATTAATTATGTTTTTGGATAAATTAATCAAACTTTGAACAACTGTCCTTAATAACGAGGCAAAATCAAATGAAAGTTCTTTTAAAAAATTAAATCTTTCAAGATGAATTAAAGCTGAGATTTGACTTTTTTCAGTTTGCTTGATAAACTCCCTTATAAAGGGTTCTGCATCAGAATATAGATGAATTATTTGCCTGGTCAGCAAATCTCCAATCAAGTATAAAGGCATTAGAGCTATTATTATTATTGCAAGTATTGTTAAAATTGAAGCCAAAGAAGCTTTATTTTTACAAAACTTTAAAACATACTCATATATCGGATACAATAAAGTGGTAAATGACAAGGATATTATTACCGGAACTATGAAGAAATGAGTCAACTTGTAAAACATTATAAAAGCAATAATCAATAACACTAAAAAAAAAGCTAATGATTTCTTTTTACTTGCTTCCATTGTTCTCCAATCTTTCAAATATTTATATTTACTTAATAATCAAAAATTTAGATGTTTTGCTGTATGAACCATCTTGTATCCTAATAAAATATAAGCCATTTTTGTAATTTGACAAATCTAAATCATAAGAATTTTTATTGGAAGATAAGGAAGAAACCCTTTGCCCTTTTATATTGTAAATTGATATTGTCTTTATATTTAATTTTTCTGACTTAACGTTTATTTTTAGATTATTCAAATAAACCGGATTAGGATAAATTGAAAAATCAATTTTATCATATCCTAATGATAAATTTTCTTCAATATCCTCATCTATATTACTAACAAAATCTGAAATCCGCATAACAAAAATATTTAAATCATAATAATTCATACTACTAATACTCATACCGGAAGATTCAATTGTACCATTGAACCATCCTGTTACAACAAGAGAGTTATCTCTTATTTTCATATCTGTAGCTTTAATGGAACCAGCACAAAGGATATGAGTATGAGAGATATATTCACCATTAGTATTGAGTTTAAAAATAATTAAATCATCATCACTTTCTGTATAAAAATCAAGTCCAAAGACACTTAAACTATCCGTAAAAGTTACACCAATATAAATATTATTAACTTGGTCTGTACAAACAGCTCGTACTACTTCAGTTCCTGATCCATTAAAACCAATAGCCCATTGAGAATTATTAGTGTTAGGTTGAGCAGTTTTTATTAAAATTCCATCGGGTTCATCGTTATACATATAAAACCATTCATCATAAATATAAATATCTTCAATAAGTTTTGCGGCAACAATAGTAGAGTTATCATCATCAACTGCTATTCTATAAGGAGAAATGCCATCAATAGAATTCAAATAAGCATTATTATTAGTTTGGTCAAGATTATATAAATATGCTCCATCAAAATCTATTTCACCAATGACAGGAAAATTTAATAACCCGGAAGAAGCCCCTGTTATTCCGATCTCACCATTATTACCTGAAGATATTTGATATGAATAATTAACACTTTCATTACCGGCAAAGAAAAACTCATCTATTTCACCGTTAATATCAAATTTTGCTATATAGATATCTGAACCGCCCATATTAGGGATATTAAAATCATCAATAGTTATTTCTGTGCTATACCACCCGGTAACATATATAAAATCATCTAATAAAACATTTCCAAGGGAAACACACAATCCATGAGCCATATCATATCCGGAACCACCAAAACTTTTCGCCCATAAAACTTCACCGTTACTATTAAATTTTGCTAAAAATGCATCCCATAAACCATTAGAATTTAACTGAATGCCATCAATCAATACTGATTCAGTAAAATATCCGGAAACATAAATATTATCTTCTGAATCTACTCCTATTCCCATAGCTGTACCTAAACTCTGTACATCATCATTTTCATTATCATAAAAGCATTGTACCCATTCAAACTCTCCTGAAGAATTAATCTTGGCAAAAATCGGCATTTCTACATCACCATTATATTCAACTGTTTGATTTCCAAAAGTAGCATTACCCGAAATTGATCCTGCTATATATGAATTCTGGTTACTATCATTTGCTATCGCCCATGCCCAATCCATCGCATTTCCACCGGCATTAGTTAATTGTTCTACTTGCATAGTATATCCATAATTTAAGCACATCAAGAATACCACAAAAATAAAGAATTTTAGTTTCACAAAAACCTCCTTTTAAAAACTCTAATACGTAAATCTCATAACATCAAGATAACTCTCAGGTGACTTAGTAAATCTATTAATCATACCATAATTACCAAGGTATAATTCATTTTTTTTATCATTTACTTGTATTAAACAGAGTTCATCTGTATATCTTACAAAAACAATATGATCATAAGTATGATCCTTTTTATAAATTTTTAAATCTAAAATTGACTTTGAAAAATAACCTTTATATTCATCCCATAAATTGTCAAGAAAATTATAAGTTTTCATATTATCTAATTGCATCATAACATTTGTAAATGCCTTGTGTGCATTATTTAAAGGGAAATAATGTTCTTCATCTTTATAAAACCATTGATTATTATCATTTATTAAACTATACCTTGATGCTGAAAATGACACCTTAATTGAATCAGTTTTAGTTTTATCAAAATAAATCAAACTATTTTCTCGCCATAGTTTTAGATTAGGGCTTACATCTGAACTTACATTTTGAGAAATCTCATAAACTACGTCTTCATAATTTCTTCTTGCAGAGCCATAAGGAGTTAGATCAGCAAAACCAAAAAATACATCATCTAAAACCTCGTTATTTTGATCATACAATACTACCCTACTTCCTGTTTTTTCCGAAACTTTGTAATAATCATAATTATAGGGATTTGTTGTTAAAATTTTACCAAATCTTTGTATATGCAAAAAGGTATTCAAAAAAAAGTTAATCTTTTCCTTGTTTACTATCCTTTTATGAGGATAAGTGATATACCATTCAATACCAATCTTTTCAATATAAAGCGAGTCTGATATTACTTCATCTGAAATAGTTGCATTTACTCTCTTTTTAGAAAGAGAGAAAGACACTAACTCACCAGGATTAAAATTAAATAACTTAAATCTTTTTTGTTCCGGGTTTGTCTTTAAAGCTAAAAAAACTATAAATATCAAAAACAACATTATAAAAAACAGAATAACAGTAATTATACTTCTTTTTTTCATTATAAAACCTACTTTTGTCGCTTATTGACAATTCTTTTAATTTTATCTTTATGTATCTGCATTAACAGATGAAATATAAAACCATAACATAAAACAAATATCGAAGGGATTATTAAATTTATATATTTAATAAACTGCTTTTCTTTATTATTCATATCTTTAATTGGGCTATATGCGATATTTCTATTTCTCATTAAAATAAAATCAGATTCATTAGTTAAAAAATCTATCACATTTAATATAAAAGCAGCATTGGTAGGTGAATTTTGTAATAACTCATTATTTAACAGGCTGGTTGTTCCGGCAACAAACAATATTCCATTATTAGTATTTTTACGAAACTTACTACTATCTTCAATTATATCTTTATAATAGCTTTCAAAATCACCATAATAGATATTTGCAATCTTTTTTGATTTATGATTAAAAACTTTTTCAAAATCCATATCTAAATATTGACTATAATGAGTATTGAGTTCAAATCCATTTTCGACCGGGGTCCCACTTTGTTCAAATGACTTATCGGAAGTCTTAAGTAATGAAATTTCTTTAATATTCTTATTTTTATTGAATAGGAATACTTCAGATGAATAATATGAATACAAATACGGAACATTCTTATGTACAATAAGACTATCAGAAATATTTTTAATAAAGGGGAAAAAAGGATAATCAAAACTAACCGGAACCATAGTTCCACCTTGATTCCTATTTCTTGTTAATTGAAAACAAGAAGCATCCATAACAAGAGCAGGTTTTACAAAAATAGAATGATGCCTTAACATTTCCAGTAAATTATTATCAAATGATTTAGCTAAAGGAGCATTAATATCGGCAACATACCTATCTTGAAATATCAATACAGGTTTTCCTTTCATAATGAATTGATCAATATTAAATAATTGAATATCACTTAATGAATCTTTAACTGCATTTACAATTAGTAAATCTGTATGTTCCGGTAATGGAATAACAAGATCAGTTCTATCAAATATTGCCGAACTTGAAATCATTTTATTAAATACAGATATATTATTAGGCATAGGGAGTTGTTGTTCTTCAAAATTAACTCGTTCAAATTCTGTTAAAGGCTGAAAATAGGCAATTAATCTGTGTCTCTTCCCAATCATATTCTTTAAGGTATTAGTAATTAAAAATTCCAAGCCTTCAGTATTTTGAATAATTGGAATAATTTCATTTTTAGTACCATAAACAATTGACATACCCAGAAACACATCACGTAATTCTACCTTATCTTTCTCATATACTTCAATTGAAAGTGAAGGAATTTTTGCCTTTCTTGCCTCAATCTTTAATTCGTCCTCAGTATCGGGATTTACAAATTCATATTGAATTTTTCCGCGAGATAATGTTTGATATTCTGTTAATAAATCTTTAGTATAGGTCATTAATGAATTTAATTGAGGTGGCAAATTTTTTGAAAAAAACAACCTAACCCTCACTACATCATCTAGTTCTGAAATAGTTCTTACAGTAGCACCTGATAAAGTATATGCACCTGTTTTTGTTAAATCAACTCGTATATACATATAAATAGATACGATATTGATACATATAATTATTATTATAATCATTATTCTCTTTAAAGTTAAATCAATATATTTCATTTCTCGTCCTAATCGCTTCTTTTTCTATTCATTATAATCATTGAAAACCATAAAAAAACAAAAATCAAACTAATAAAATAAACTAAAACTCTAGAATCAACAACACCTTTAATTAAGTTAGAATTTTGCCATGTTATGCTAATATATTGTAAAAAAGTAGTTATACTTGCAGGTAAAAATATCATTATATTATCTAACAAGTAAAAAAATAAAATAATTATAAAAGAAATTATAAAAGAAATTATCTGATTAGGAGAAAAACTACCACTAAAAATACCGATCGCACAATATACAGCAGAAGTTAAAATCAAACTCAAATATCCACAAAAGATTATACCATAATCAACGTTTATACCAATATTAGCGATAGTTATTAAATAAATAATACTCGGCAAAATAGCAAATATTATTATTACTAATCCGGCTAAAAATTTTCCAAAAATAATTTGATATATTTTCAATGGTATCGTATGGAGTATTTCTATAGTTCCAAGTTGTCTTTCTTTAGGCAATAGATTCATTGTAATAACAGGGATAAATATAATAAGTAACAACTGAGAAGTCATAAAAAAACTATTCAAATTTGCATTATTATTAATAAACAACGGCATTGCAAAAAACCATGAATTAATTGCTATAAAAACTATAAAAAAAATATAAGCCGATAAACCTGTAAAAAATTGCATTAATTCATTTCTTAAAATCAGTAATATTTTATTCATTTCATCTCCACATTAGTTTGTCAACATATAAAAAACTTCTTCTAAGTTTTTAACTTCTATATAAAATTCTAAGATTTTGATTTGTCTTTTGGATAGAGTGTCATAAATATTTTCTTGTAAGCTATAATCATTTTCATTTTCTTTAGAATCTGTCTCTGTTAATTCTAATATATACTTATATATTACTTTAGTATCCGTAGAAACTGTTTCCTTATTTGTAATTATGATATTATAATCAAAACTTTCAAAAATATCACCTTCCAACTCTTTATTCAAGGCTAAATGAATAATATTTTTTCTACTCATTGATTGAAGTAATAAGTCTTTAGATGTATCGGTAATTATCTTACCTTGATTAATAATAATTATTCTATCGCATAAGGCTTGAACTTCTTGAAGGATATGACTAGATAAAATAACTGTCTTTTCTTGACCTAATTCTTTTATAAGTGTACGTATCTCCAGAATTTGATTTGGGTCCAAACCAACTGTTGGTTCATCTAAAACAAGGATTTTAGGGTCATTGAGAATAGTTTGAGCTAGCCCTACTCTTTGCCTATAACCTTTAGATAATGTGCTGATTGATTGAGGTAAACGATCCAGTATTGAACACTTTTCCGCTACATAAATAATTCTATCCTTAATCTCATTAGATTTAATTTGTTTGATTTTAGCAATATAATACAAAAAATCATAGACATTCATATCTGGATATAAGGGATTATTTTCCGGTAAATATCCAATATTTAGTCTATAATCTGTATTCATATCAGCATACTCAGAGATATTCTTATTATTAATTAAAATATCTCCAAAATCAGGTTTAAGATAACCTGTCATCATCTTTAGAGTTGTTGATTTACCGGCACCATTTGGACCTAAAAACCCTGTAATTTCACCTTCTTTTATCAAAAAACTTATATCATCTACAGCTTTTATCTCATCAAAATATTTTTTTAGACCTTTTACTTCAATCATAATTACCTCTTTAATTATAACTATTCAAAGCAAATATTATTCCATTAAATTAAAAAAAGACCTCTGAGTAAATATCTCAAAGGTCTTATATTTAAACCTATCTTATTAAGGGTGTTGAATAATGTTGTTGTGCGAGCATCTTGCTTGCACTTAAGTTTGTTGTGCGAGCATCCTTGCTTGCACTTGTTTTTCCTATAAGCCGGGAGCTTGTAGAACAATAATTGAAATTATTCAACAGTCTCTTATTTAATCATTATCATTTTCTTGATTATATTTGCACTCGGACTTGATAATTGATAAAGATAAATTCCTGATGCTACTGTTTTATTATAATTATCTTTACCATTCCAAACAGGATTGTGTTTGCCCGGTTCTAATATATCAAAGACTTTAACTAATTGACCTTTAATATTAAATATCTTTAGGGTAGCAATTTCACCTTTCTTTACTTCAATATCAAATCTTGCTTGTTGAGTAATATTAAAAGGATTTGGATAAACACTTAACATACTTGTCCGTAAAGGAAATATTATTTCGGAATCCTCATCTATATCAGTTGTATAAGTAATCTCGACATAATCTGAAGGAAATGATTCACCGGAGGCATAAATTGCTTTAACATAATAAAGATATGTTTCATTTTCAATCACTATATTATCAATATATTCACAATCAGGAATTATAGAATCATTAATTTGTACATTATCCCTGTAAATATTATACCCTAATAATAGTCTATTAAAGTTTCTATATGGTGCTTGCCAAGATAAACAGATATGATTATCTTGAATTAATGCAGATAAATGTATAGGTATCAATTGATAAACCAAAGCTGGATAACCACTGTTTACAGTTGTTTCTATCACCCAGGTATTCTCAAAATCCCATTCTGAATTCGCATAAGTATCAATCATTTTTAATTCTGTAGTCGTCTTACCTTCGGCTCCTTGTTCACTATTTTCAGTGTAACCCGAAGTTTCAGTATTCCAGAAACAATTATTGACTACAGCTTGATTCCTTCCACAAAATCCGTTAATGTATTCATCTGAGGTACCTGTAACTAATCCTAGGGAATATGAGTTATTTATCAGAGCATCATTTCTGTTTCTACCTGCAAATCCTCCAACTCTTTCATTACCTGTTACACTGCCAAGTGAATAACAATCTATTATTTCAGCAAAATCATCATTTAACCCAACTAATCCACCAACGTTGGAATCAGTTCCGGTTACAACAACATTTGTATAACAATTTCTTATTATCGCATAATTCTCATTTTTACCGGCAATACCTCCTACATTATTATCACCGATAGTATTTACTTCACCGGTAACTGAACAGTTTTCAATATATGCACAATCCATATTTATTCCAATAAGTCCACCAACTGATTTTAAACCACTGATATTAACATTGTCTAACCTAATATTTTTCAATATAGCTCCTTCATTTGATACAACGCCAAACAGTCCAACACCTTCTAAATCAGGATAATTAGCATACAATCCACTAATTTTATAAAAATTACCATTATATGTACCTGTAAATGCTAAATCAAGATTACCAATAGGTTGCCATCCTAACTCACCAAATTCTTCAGAATTGCTTGTTAACTCTGCATCAATATCATTTGTCTGTATATAATGTCTATCCCAATATATCGGTGTTTCTTGAACCATTAATAAATCTTCAAATGATGAAACTTGATAAGGATCAGTTATTGTTCCGGCTCCTTCTAAAGTAAAGTCATCGGCTACAATAGGAACCCCGCTTATACTGATATTATCAAATCGATTATTTCCGGAATCAGCACCGGCATTTTCACCACTAAATAAAACCTTAAATACTAAATTAGAATTATTATTTACTTCATCAGAAATAAGGTCAAAACTCTTCAATTCCCAAGTATTAAGTTCTTGTACCACATATTCAGAACTTAAAGACACCCAATTTTCACCTCCGTCATAAGAATAGTATAATGCTTGTAATGTTGCTCCATTACTAGTACGAGTAGTAGCATAAGTGATATTAATATCTTTGTATCCTAAAGTTGGAGAAGTAATGAGTAATTCACGAGTAATAGAAGGATTACGAACTCTTAAGACAGCTCCTTGATTAGGTTCTTGTCCTAAATGTAAATTTAAATTTGATACCGGATTACTATCATTATGAGTACGTTCATCCATATACCCCTCTCCGGTACCCGGATAAGAAATAACAGCATCCATAATAGATGAATAATCAGAACTTACTGATTCAATAGTTCCCGAAAGAGTATTAAAATGCCAATAATGAATCAATTCCGGTTGATTACTTTGTCCTTCCACAAAGTTAGCAATTAGAGATATATCTTCAGTTAAGTCAAGTTGAAGTAATGATGATTGATTATTTACACTGCCTTCCCAATGACTAAATACATAACCCGGGGCAGGAACAGCCTCAATTTCAACAGGATTACCACCATAATAGACACCTGTCCAAGGATATATAGAATCTGATACTCCATCTGTATTTTCATTTAGGGTAAGAGTATTTATTCTTACCTTACCATAATTTAAATTATCAACATCAATCTCCACATTAACTTGATTTGATAAACTAAAAAATTCTTGTATATGTTGACTCTGACAAGCTGGTCTTTCTTCAGCAAATTCTATCATTGTATTAATATTGTATTCCCATTGACTAATGTTTGATAAATAATTCCATCTGTTAATATGCTCAGGCATATAAGGTTCAATTTTTGTTTTTACTGTATTAATCATATCTACTATTCTTTCAGATTTAAAAGTTGAATTTAATAAATCAGAAAATCTATTTATAAAAAACTTCTTATATTCTTCATTCTCTAATAAGGTTCTAAGTAAAAAAGTAGCCCATTCATTACCCTCATAATTTCCATCCTCATTAGTTGCCCATATTAACGTATTATGTTCATAATCTACCGGTAATCCAAATGAATAGTCTGTATCTTTTAACAGCCAACGCCACCTGCCATCTTGACCATAAGGTAAATCCGGACTGTATTCTGAAACTCTATTACGCCAAAATTCTACATTATTATGTGGCCAATCAACATCAGCTATAAAAATACGAGCTATTTGAGAATCTGTAAAATTTTCTATATCCATTTGAGTTTTAATGTACTCATAATGTTCAGATTGGCTAATATCATTTTGATTCATATAATCAATCATAGCATCATAATGCGTACCTTCACCTTCGTCAACAACTCCATTATTAGATAAAAAATCAAGATTATCTTCATCTATACCAAAAACTCTCTCAAAATAATACTTATCAAAACGTTCACGGATATTGTGTAAACCCCAGTATTCACCATTAATATAAACAATTGAAGGTTGATATTCTTGGATACAGAAATTCATATTTTTAAAGCATTGATGAATAAAAGCATCTTTAAACATTGCTCTGTTTATATCCTGACCTGCATTTCTCAACAAAAGTCTTTTAAATGAATTATACTGATAATCGGGGAAAAATGAATAATTTAATTCTGAATTACCGTATTCACTTCGTGCATATATTCTAAGACTTTTACTTCGATAAGCTCTTGATGCATTACCATTAATCCTTACACCGATAGATTGATTAAAATTATTCATATTTTGATTAAATACTTCGATATTAGCCGGATATTCCCATAAATCACCCCTTGAATGATAATTTGCCGGACTTAATTGTGATGAATTTGCAGTAGGGTTGTTTTCTCTCCAGTTATCAAAAATCATTCCCGCTGTATATATTCCATTTTCATAATCAAATAATGCATCTTCTTGTATTATTAACGAAATCACAGGTATATCACAATCGTTTTCTCCAATAAAAAAAGTTGCAGATGTTACAGGACTATCTAAACAACCCGCCTTAATTGCTCTTGCTCTAACGACCATTCCTTTATGTACTGGTGAATCAGGAAAATATACCGGATTATTATCTATTGTTGAAGACATTTGAGTCAACTTATCCGGTTCACTTGATTTATCATAAATTGCAATTGATTCTGAATAGATGTTAGTTTTATACGAAGATTGTAATAATTCTCCAAAATCTTGACCCGGATCTTGTGGATATGAATTTTTATAATTATAATAACATTCATTTAAATTCTGAGTTTCCGGGATAGAACCGTCTAAAGTATAAATAATTGTTACCTCGGAGTCAGTATGGGATATTGATAAATCAAATTCATTGCTGTAAAAGCCTCCTCTTCGAGAAAACATTGGAGGTTCTAATATCTCATTCCAACCCTGTGTAGAATTACTATTCCCGGGCGTTGGACTGCTAAAATAAAACCATTCTTCACTAGCATCCGGAAATCTGCCATAAGAATAATCTGTCGGTAAAGCAATTGGTTCAAATTCACTAATTATAATACCTTGGGGATCTGTTAAAACAACCTCTTCACCACCGGCACTAATACTAAAATTCGTATGTAAGGGTGCTGTTGGATTTATTCTATTCTTACCGGATGTCCAAATAAGCATAAAAGATTCACTATTAATTACAATATCCGGAAATACCCACTTATAAGAATCTTCATAATTATCCGATAATCCGTAACCTGCTAAATTAATAGCATTACTACTATAATTATATAACTCAATCCAATCCTCATAATCTCCATCTTCATCTACAATCGAAACAGAATTTGATGACATTACCTCATTAATTACAATTTGAGAATATAATGACATTGTAAACAACAACATCATAAAAAAAACACATAAATACTTAGCAAAGAACTTCATTATTCCTCCTATTAATTAATATTATTTTATTACATTTGTCATTTTAGTTAAACAGATATTTAAATGTCAAGAAAAAAAATAAATATTTTCAATAAATGCAAATAACATTCTTAATACATATAGTTCAATTAACCTTTTACTTTGTCCTGCGAATATCTTGCTTGCACTTAAGCCGAACTTGACTTGCAGTGAGCAAAGCGAGTGTGAGTCGAGAACGGCGTTGCTTTGTTGTGCGAGCATCCCTGCTTGCACTAAAAATCCTTAAGTGATAGGTATTCAATATTTTACGAAACTACAAGCTGGAAGCTTGTAGAACAATAATTGAAATTATTCAACAATCTCTTTAATTATATAGCTATTAACTACTCACTACCTATAAAAAACTATCACATAATGAGGCTGCGTTCGAGTATCTTTACCTGCACTTTGGTTTGTTGTGCGAGCATCCTTGTTAGCACGCTACAAGCCGGAAATTTGTTGAACAATGCTTGATAATTATGAATAGTCTTGTATATATAATTTTAAAAAAAACTTGACAATTATTTTCTAAAAATACATTATTGACACTAAAGAAATATAAGGAGGCTTAAAATGATACAAAAAGATTTTTGTAATTACTTATGACATACAAAAGTATAAAACATCGTACATCTATCTTCCGGATCGAAATCATGTACATCGATCTTCCAGATCGATTTTAATATCCTCGACCAAGATGGTCGAGCTACAAAAACATAATAACCTTAACCCCAAAGGAGTTTTAATGAAAACAAAAATCCTTTTACTGATAATGCTTACATCCTTTTTAGCCTTATCAGCAATTAACTTTTCACAAGATGAAGAATTTCAGTTTTATGAGCATGCTGTTATGGACTCGGTTCGTTTTAAAAGACTTGTAGATGTTAACAAAGACGGACACTTAGACCTGATATTTACACCGGCTGAAAATTATTTTAATTTCGACCATGTAACAAGAGAACTTTTTAGGGTTCAGTATGGTGATGGCACCTTAAATGGTCTTGTAAACTCTGATAACTACGATATGGTGAGATTACCTTATCTACCTGTTATCGAAGACTATGGATTTATTGATTTGTCTTCAGATATAGATAATGATGATTTTTGTGATCTTGTAGTAGTTTTATGGAGGTATATCTATATTAATTTTGACTGGCGTGATACTGATGACTTTATCGGGACATATCTTGATTATGATGACTCTGATCTGCCACCGGAACTGACACGATATACATCATTAATCGTAGAAAACCATGGTCCTTATGATTTTAATGGAGATGGCATTGACGATCTGCTCGTAGAGCCTCGGCGTAGAGAGGCACAATATGGCACATTTGTCCCATCAACCTATATATATTTTGGTGGAGAAAGTTTTGACATCCATAATCCGGATGTTGAGATAAGGTCTGAAGCGATTTCATTAACTGAAAATACTCTGATAAATCGTGGTATGTGTGCTACAGGCGATTTTGACGGAGATGGGATTGATGACCTTATCGTAACGGTAGAATTCGATCAGGATGTCTGGTATCGAGATCAATCAGATTCTATATGTAATACATTTAGAATCTGAT
>JALNXV010000329.1 GCA_023230175.1 Candidatus Cloacimonadota bacterium | reverse complement strand
CTTCAGCATCGAATTTCTGCATCAGCCACTTTGCAGCTTCTGATTCATTCGATTCTCCGCTGATGCTTGGTATGCGGATGAATTCCTTGAACAATTCAATCAATTCGTTCTGATCTGAAAGATTCATGCTTTCCCCTCATCTGCAATCACGAATAATCCTGATTCAAGACCAGCATTCAGAATCGAACCGAAAGCCTCAGACGGGCTTTCGGTTTTCACTTCGACAACCGTGTCATAGCCGGTCTTGTTCCTATGGCCTCCAGAAATATCGACAACTGAATCAATGCCGTTTTCTGAAGAAAATTCATTGATTTTCCTTGCGAGATCCAAAGCTTTGAGAAGAAGATCGGAATTGTAGTAATACGGATTCGAATCCTTCATCTTAGGAAATGCAATTCTAAACACCGGCAGTTTTCCTTCTCACAGCTTCAATCACTTCGCTTGAACTCATGATTTCGAACGGAGGAAGATCTGCAACAGAATTCTTCATTCTCTGGAATCTTCCGACAGTGAGACCATCGCAGAATACATCATCTTCAGAATAGTCGAAGATCGCCCTCTTCGGAGCAATCTGCTTCCAAAGATCATGAAAGCTCTGGGCAAAATCAGAGTACTTGATGCATTCTGTGAAAAACCCGGTTTCCTCAATGTCCTGAACATCAATCGATGTAGTGATCGAATATCTCTTATTATCCTTCGTGAACAGGAAAGCTCCCATTCCGACAGTTCCTACTCCTGGGATGAAGCCTGTCATGCTGTCGCTTCCTTCGCTGGTGATTATCACAAAGACATCAATGTCCATTGCCTTAATTTCCTTGACTAGCTGGTTGATGATTTTTCCCTTCGCAACCTTATCGATCATTATCTGGCCTCCTTCACTCTATACGGAATCTCAATAATCGAAGTCTGACGTTTGCTGATCAGAACGCATCCTGTTTTTGTAATAAGAACATTGTCCTCAACAATAGCGCAAGGCAGACCGCCATCCTGAAGCACAGTAGGCTCAAGAGCATATATCTCGTTCTCGCGGATTATGCCCTGACATGATTTGTTTTTCCTGTCAGGTCCCAATCTAGTGCCGCCATCATGCACTTCAAGTCCGACAAGGTGCCCGACAGAATGACGGACCGTCGGATAGCCGCTGTCCACTATGGACTGTCTTCCGATAGCATCCGCTTCATAGCCATGCATTCCGGGCTTGATCTGCGCCATGACAGCTCCAACAGCCTTGATTGCAGAATCAACGCAATGCTTCACATCGGCTGGAGCATGCTCTTCGCCTTTCTTCAGGAAATACACTGTGCGTGCGATATCTGAAGTATACCCGCAGTATCTGGCACTGAAATCCATGACAAGCATGTCGCCGGCTTCAATATAGTTGAATGGAGACGGCCTTCTGTGAGACATCCCATGCTTTACAAGAAGAACCAGCGGATATTCTTTCGGATCTCCGATTGCCTGAACAGCATTGCGCTTGGCAAGTTCTTCCATGAATATGTCACCAACTTCGGTTTCGCTCATTCCGATTGCGATCTTGCTGAATACAACATCGTAGATATCAGTTGTTATCACGCTGCAAGCCCGCATGATCTCGATTTCAGAAGCAGACTTCACCGCTCTGAGATACTCAAGAATCGGGTAGCTTGAAACAAACGTCTTCTCTCTGAAAATCTTCCCAAGCGCCTTTTCAAGCTTGTTGTACAATCCCTGGGTAAGTCCATCGCATCTGTCATCATCTGCTGACATGTTCAATGCAATAGTGTGAATCGAAGAAAAATCGAATGTTTCAGCAAGCTTATCGGCTGCATTTCCAGAACCGCATACGTGATATTCTGTAAACAATCCCACAGGCCTGATGTCATTGATCTGCTTCTCAGAAGAAATCATCACCCTTTTCCCATTTGATTCTATTGCAACCAGACATTCTTCAGCCGGATTGAAATTGAACATCAATTCAAATGATGGATCTCTATTCTGCCTCGAAAAGAAAATCCAAAGATCAATGTTCCTTTCCTTCATCAGCTGTTCTGCTTTTGCAAGTTTTTCAGATGCAACGCTGTTTCTGTCTATCATTCAATTCCTCCTAAATATTATGACAAGCCACAAAATGGCCTTTCGAGATTTCCCTAAGTTCTGGACTCTCAGCAAAACACCTTTCCGTGGCGTAGAGACACCGCTTTGCAAAGCGACACCCTGGCTTGGGATTGATCGGTGATGTTATTTCACCCTTGAGAATAATCCTGTTCCGTTCAATATTCACCTTCGGAATCGGAATAGCGGAAAGAAGTGCAACCGAATAAGGATGAGTTGGATTTGCAAACAGTTCCTTAGTCGGTGATTTCTCAACTATCTGACCAAGATACATGACGCAGATTTCATCAGAAATGTGCTTCACGACCGATAGATCATGGGTGATGAACATATAAGTCAGCTTGCGTTCTTTCTGTATATCCTGCATCAAGTTGAGAATCTGCGCCTGAATCGAAACATCAAGGGCGGATACCGGCTCATCGCAGACAATATACTGCGGCTTCAATGCCAGAGCCCTGGCAATGCCGATTCTCTGCCTTCTTCCACCGTCAAGTTCATGAGGGAAAGAATGGAGGAAGCGCTCAGCAAGACCTACAGTATCCATCAGGCTCTTGATTGTGGAATTATACTCATCCTTCGATGCACAGACCTTGTGCACCTTCAATGGCTCGCCTATCAATTCGCCGACTTCCATTCGTGGATCAAGCGATGCATACGGATCCTGGAAAATCATCTGCATCTCGCATCTGAGTGCTTTCAGATCAGCTCCGGAAGCATCCGTGATATCCTTTCCATCGAAAATGATAGTGCCCGAAGTAGAATCAAGCAGGCGCATCGAAACTCTGCCAAGAGTCGATTTGCCACAGCCGGATTCACCGACAATCCCAAGAGTCTTTCCTCTTGGAATCTCAAACGAAACATCATCAACCGCATGAAGAACACCGCTTGGGGTGTTGAAATACTTCTTCAGGTTCTTCACTTCAACAAGATTATCAAGCATTGGCTTCACCGCCTTTTGAGAACAGATGGCACTTCACAAGATGTCCATTGCCTATATCGAATGATTCAGGTTTCTGCTTCTTGCAGATTGCGCAGCATTTCGGACAGCGGTCCTGGAAATTGCACCCATCCGGAAGATTCGCAGGGTCAGGCATCATTCCCTTGATTGGAGTCAGCCTCTCGACATCCTCATCAAGCTTCGGAATCGAACCGAAAAGACCGATCGTGTACGGATGCTTCATTTCATTGAAAATCTGCTCAGCAGTTCCGTATTCCACAATCTCACCGGCATACATGATTGCAACATCATCGCAGGCTTCGGCAACCACGCCAAGATCATGAGTGATCATCAGCACTGACATGTTGAGCTTCTTCTTGAGATCGTTCATCAATTCAAGAATCTGAGCCTGAATGGTAACATCAAGCGCTGTAGTAGGCTCATCAGCAATCAGAAGCTGAGGATTGCAGGCAAGCGAAATTGCAATGACGACACGCTGCCTCATTCCACCAGAGAATTCATGCGGATATTCTGAATACCGCTCTCCGGGAATGCCGACAAGTTCAAGCAGTTCCTTTGCTCTCTTGGCTGCATCGGCTCTGGAAAGCTTCTCATGAATCCTCAATGATTCAGAAATCTGATCTCCAATCGTCATTACAGGATTCAATGATGTCATCGGATCCTGAAATATCATCGATACTTCGCTTCCTCTTATAGAACGCATCTGGCGCTTCTTCAGCGAATACAGGGAAATTCCATCAAGAATTACCTCTCCGCCCTTCACTACTCCCGGCGGTGTTGGAATCAGCCTCATTATTCCAAGGGCTGTAGTCGTCTTCCCTGCACCGGTTTCTCCGGCAAGACCAAGCGTCTTTCCTTTCTCAACACTGAAACTGATATTCGAAACAGCTTTGATGATACCCTCATGGGTTTCATAGTTGATTGAAAGATTCTTAACTTCAAGCATTTTATCAGACAATTCAATCACCTCTTAGTCTTTAAGCCTTGGATCCAGAGCATCTCTGAGCCCATCGCCAAGCACATTCAACGCATAGACAGTAAGCATGATCATTCCACCTGGGAATGCAGTAAGCCACCAGTATTGCGAAATATACTGCCTCGTGCTGGAAAGCATCGACCCCCACTCCGGTGTCGGAGGCTCTATTCCAAGACCGAGGAAGCTCAATGATGCGCATGAGAGAATCGCTCCAGCAAC
>JALNXV010000328.1 GCA_023230175.1 Candidatus Cloacimonadota bacterium | reverse complement strand
CCGGAAGTCATATTTGGTACATAATCAGTTAACTGGTGAGCGTAATTAGCTCTAACAATATAAGAGTTCAATTTTACGGATTGCACTAAGGTTGTACGGTGAGAAAAGCTATAGTTTTTGTTTTGAATTTTATTGATAAAAGCAATGATTGATTGAGCATCACGAAATCTTTCTTGAGGGTTTTTTTCTAAGAGTTTCATCACAAATTTATCTAAGGAAATTGGGATTTCAGGGTTTATTTCTCGTGTGAATTTTGGGAAAAAGTTTTTTTGATTTCCTGAAATTACAGCAGTGATTTGTTCCACTGAAAAAGGTAAATTATCTGTTATTATTTTATATATTGTAACGCCGAGAGAGTAGAAATCACTTTGTGGATTTGCATCTTTACCGGAATATAATTCAGGTGCCATAAAGGGTAGGGTTCCACTGATAGTTTGTTGATTTTTATCTGTATCAATTTTATTGAATCCATAATCTACCAGTTTTACTTCTATGTTATTATCTTTAATTTTATATAAAATATTGCTTGGTTTGATATCTTTATGGAAAATTTTTTGTAAATGCAGGGCATGAAGTGCGTAAACAATTTGGACAATCATATCATAAAGTAGATCGATTTTATTTAATTTAAATTTATAGTTATGTAGGTTTTTGCCGTCGTAATAATCACTGACGCAATAAATATGTTTACCCATATTTCCAAAAGTAATTACCGGCACGAGATTAGGGTGTTCAAGACTTGTTATGTGATGCATATCTTCTGCAGTGAATTTCTCATAGAGGGTGTGAGCGTCTAAGTGTTGGAATAATTTTAAAGTGCGTAAATTTCCTGTACGGCTGTCAACTACCTTATATACAGTAGCCCAAACTCCTGTGCCAAGTTGTTCTAACACTTTATATCTGGAATCAATTATCATTATTCCTCCTTTTGACACTCTAAAATAATATTAGTCATTGTCAAGATAAAAATTTGTATAATTAATTGTATAAGAAATGCTCATTAACTACTTTAGTTAGTTAATATGATTCAAAATATATAATTAAACAAACTCATAAAATAATGTGCAGATATACCTGCACATAAGCCTCCGATAGTATGAGAAATTAGAGCTTTTGATGTTAATTCTCTGAAATTAAGTGTGTCTAACATAGCTGTATGAGTACTTAAATATCCGCTCCAACACATCCCCATTGCTGTAAAGACAGCAACTTCATTTGCTCCTACTAAACCTTGTTCAATAAATTTTGGTACTAAGGATAAAGCAGCACCAACTGCCCCAAGAGAAGTAATGGGAAAGGAGATTAATTCTGCATTATTAAATCCAAATAAGACTTTGAAGATACCGGTTACGTAAGAACCAAGTTTAGGTAATAGGGGAACTCCTTCGTAAGCTAATCCTTGATATCCAATTGTCGGGTCGAGTTTGCCAAAGGTTAGAAGCATAATGACTGAGGATATGATAAGTACTCCGGGGATAATAGCCAATCCTAAGTTAACTCCTTGTTTACCTCCGTCTAAGATAGCATTTAGTATTCTCATAAACACACTTCCTTGAGAATCAAATTTAATATTGGATTCCAAATTTTTATAAATAATAACATCTTCTTTGGGAAAATAGTCTTTAACAAAAAATTGCATCAGTCTGGTAGAAATAATTGCACCAACTATTGCACCTAAGAGACCTATTAGAGATGCCTCAAAAAAGCCTTTACCTATCATAAAGGTAATTACGATTAACCCCATCCCAAAGGCTGTTCCGAAGTTGGTTAAAGATACTAATTGGTATTTTTTAAAATAAGAAGTAAAGTTTTTGTCATTAGCTAAACTGATAATGGCAGGATTGTCTGATAAAAAGGTCATTAGTCCGCCCATTGCCGCAACTCCGGGTAGGTTAAATAGTGGTCTCATTAAGGGAGCTAAGATATATTCGAGAAGTCTCACTATGCCGAACTCAATTAATAATTTTCCTAAGGCACCTGCTAAGACAGTTATTGCCATTAAGTAAAATACAGTATTGAGTAATAAATCATGAGCTGTATTCATTATTGTTGAAAGTAGGTTTTTTGTCCCCATAATATGGCTCATATAAACAAAAAATCCGATAAATATAATTAAGAATACAATGGCTTCAAATCTACGTCTATTTAAGTATCTCACTTATCCTCCGTAATATTAATATTTTTTTATTAGCATTGATTTGTAAGCAAATACTTTTGTCAAGAGAAAGGGGTAAGTTATTTTTTATTTTAATTAACTGACTGTTAGTAAATGTTTTAATTGATAGTTGTTTTAGAATGATTCTCCAAATTTTAAATATATCTGTTTGCCCTCATTACTAAAACCTATATCTGCTCTAACATTAAGTCTTCTATTTGTGTCTAAAGCAAAGCGAAAGCCAAATCCACCTGTGATATGAAGATTATGTTTGTTTATGTCTTTGTATTTTTTGAAAGAATTCCCTGCTGAACAAAAGAGAACAGGAGAGACTCTCCATAAGATTATTGGTGCTCTGTATTCGGATTGAATTCCAATGAAATGTTTTTCTATAAATCTGCCTGTGGAGTAACCTCTCATTATATAAGCACCACCTTGTTCGCTGAGGTAATGAAAAGGGATGTTTTTGAAGTTGTTTTCTGCAACTATTTGATTTGCAATTATATGTTTATCTATCGAAAAGAAGTATTGAAATTCTTGTGAAAAGGTATAAAAATTATAATCGGAAATGAAGTTTTTATTATATATCATAAATTGATTTTTATAATAGTATCCTTTAGTCGGGAAAGTGTTTTTGTCTTTTTTATTAATAACCAGTTTTGAACCCAGTCCTAAGGTTCTGTAGAAATTTTTATATCCATTATATGTAAAATTTTCTATAATATCATTATTAAATTCATTATGAAATCCTGAAAAATCACAGGCTATTCCTAATGATATATTATTAGAAAAAATTTGATTCCAATCTCCTTTTAGTCTGTAATAATTTTTTTGAATCTCTATTTTATTGTTTTTGTCTGTGTTAGGACCTATGCCGTAAAAGCTTTGAGGGCGTGATTTATACTTTGCTTCAAAATTGATTAATTGATTGTTTTTTCTTAGTGGAATTGTTGAAGAGACAGAAAGTTCTTTTTCATTTTCTTGAGAATAGAAAGTATCTAATCTTAAGTCAAAAGTGTTGATAATATACGGTTTTGTTTTTTCTATCAGGATAAGATTTATACCTAAACCGATACCGGTTTCAGAGCTATATGAACCATAAGGAGCACCTGTAATGCCTATTTGAAGTGAATCCTTAACATTGAAATAATAAATAAAATCCATAGAATATAAAGTAATATTTGAGAGTATAAATAATAGAAAAAAATAATATTTTTTCATTTATGATTTTAATGATTTATTATTAGCGTAAAGGTTTGTATCTCTTTTAAAATTAAGTATTTGCTTGAGTATCTTTTCCATTATTGTATTTGATAAATGAAGTTTACTATTGTCTTTATTAAGTATGATTGAAAAGGCAACAAGTTCTTTGTCTTTTGTGTATGTATAGCCTGAAAGTGAGCGGACACCGTTAATAGTTCCTGTTTTTGCAAAGATTTTTTTGCGTAATCCATTATATCCAAATTGACATTCTAATGTGCCATCAACTCCACTGATAGGTAAAGATTTAAAATAATTTTGATAATCATTGCTTTCGTGCATAATCTTTAAAACTGATGTTAATATATTTGCAGTGCATAGATTATAAGATGAGAGTCCTGATCCATCGAACATTTTTAAATTTAGGACGTTAACATTATTATCTATAAGCCATTGTTTGATAATGTTTTCAGATTGTAAAGTGTTATCTATTTGGTCTCCAATGGTTAAGAATACTTGATTTGCCATAAAGTTATTGCTATTTTTATTTATTTCATAAATAACAGTTGATAAGGGGAGAGAGTTATGTTCAAACAAGAATTCTATTTGATTAAGTACCATATCTGTTTCGGTAAAATGTTTATAGTCTATTGTGCCAAAAATCTTAATCTTTTGATTTTCAAGGTTTGTTTTAAATAATTGTAGAGAGTATAATTCAGGGATTGGTAACGAAAGTGATCTATATTGAGTTCGACTTTTGTCATATATTCTGCCGCCTACAATAAGTTTATTTTCAGTTGGGTAAGTTTGAAAATCAAAGTATTGTAATCTTTTATTTTTAGTAATGACGGTTTTATTTATCAAGTCTAAGCCTTTATTTGATGGATATATCGTTACTAAT
>JALNXV010000327.1 GCA_023230175.1 Candidatus Cloacimonadota bacterium | reverse complement strand
TTATAAAAAAAAATAAAAAAAAATTTTTCATTGACAAGATTTCAATTATATTATTATTAGCACTCAGTTCTATGAACTGCTAAAATAAAGATTATTAAAAAAGATAAGGAGGATGAGAAAATGGCTAAACAAATGAAGTTTGGACATGAAGCTCGTGCTGCTCTCAAAGCAGGTGTTGACAAATTAGCAGATGCGGTAAAGGTAACACTCGGACCTCGTGGTCGTAATGTAGTTTTAGACAAAAAATTCGGTTCACCAACAATTACTAATGATGGTGTAACTATTGCTAAAGAGATTGAACTTGAAGATCCATTTGAAAATATGGGTGCTCAATTATGTAAAGAAGTAGCAGAAAAAACTCATGATAATGCCGGTGATGGAACAACAACAGCTACTATTTTAACTCAAGCTATCATTGAAGAAGGTTTAAAACACGTAACTGCAGGTGTTAATCCAATGTATTTAAAAAGAGGATTAGAAAAATCTTCAAAGAAAATTATTGATAAGATTCATGAATACAGTAAAGCAATTAACAGTTCAGACGAAGTTGCAAAAATAGCTACAATTTCAGCTAACAATGATCCTGAGATTGGTAGATTAATTGCAGAAGCGATGGAAACTGTAGGTAATGAAGGTATCATTAATGTCGAAGAAGCAAAATCAATTGAAACTACTTTAGAAAAAGTTGAAGGTATGCAGTTTGATCGTGGACATATCTCTCCATATTTCGTTACTGATCCTGATAAAATGATTGCAGAACTTGAAGACCCTTTTATCTTGTTATATGATAAAAAAATCAGTGTTATGAAAGATTTATTACCAACACTTCAAGCTGTAGCTCAAACAGGTAAACCTATGTTAATTATTGCTGAAGATATTGAAGGTGAAGCATTGGCAACTTTAGTTGTGAATAAGCTTCGCGGAACTCTTAACGTTGTTGCTGTAAAAGCTCCCGGTTTTGGTGACAGAAGAAAAGCAATGATGGAAGATATTGCAATTTTAACAGGTGGACAAGTAATTTCTGAAGAAATGGGAAGAAAGCTTGAAAGTGCAACCTTAGAAGATCTTGGTCGTGCAAAAAAAGTTATCGTAGAAAAAGAAAATACAACCATTCGTGAAGGTGAAGGTAAAAAAGAAGCAATTGAGGGAAGAGTAAAACAAATTAAAGCTCAAATTGCTGAAACTACTTCAGATTATGATAGAGAAAAATTACAAGAAAGACTTGCTAAACTTAGTTCAGGCGTTGCTGTAATAAAAATTGGTGCTGCTACTGAAACTGAAATGAAAGAAAAGAAAGCTCGTGTTGATGATGCACTTCATGCAACCCGTGCAGCTGTCGAAGAAGGTATAGTTCCCGGTGGTGGAGTTACTCTTATTCAAGCAGCAAAATCACTTAAAGCAGATGATAATGCTTCTCATGAAGAAAAAGTTGCTGTAGAAATTATTAAAAAAGCACTTTGTGTACCAGCTATTCAAATCGCTAAAAATGCGGGCGAAGAAGGTGCCGTTATTGTAGAAAAACTTAAAAATTCAGATAATGTTGATTTTGGTTACAATGCGGCTAATAATACTTTTGAAGATTTGTTTAAAGCCGGTGTTATTGACCCTTCAAAGGTTGTACGCTCAGCAGTTCAAAATGCAATTTCTATTGCCGGATTGTTCTTAACAACTGAAACCTTAGTTACTGATATTAAAGAAAATGAACCTGCTATGCCTGCCGGTGCTCCAGGAATGGGCGGTATGGGCGGTATGGGTGGAATGTATTAATTAAATCCATAAATATACTTAAGAGGCTTTCATTAGAGGGCCTCTTTTTTTTATTAAAAAAAGTTGTTGGATGATTTCAATTATTGTTCTACAAACTTCCAGTTTGTAGTTTCATAAAATATTGAATACCTATCATTTAAGGATTTTTAGTGCAAGCAAGGATGCTCACACAACAACATTATTCAACAGTCATTTATTGTTTTATAAGTTTCCGGCTTGTAGTGTGTAATCAAAGACATTAGCATAACATAAAATTGTATAGTAGTCCTTAAAAATATTTATTATATACTCTAAGTTCAATGTATTCCAAGATTAAGTCAAATATCCAGCCAATTACCCCAATAATAGCAATATATAAAAGCATTTCTTTATATTTATATAAAAACCTGAAATCAAGTAATCTATAACCTAATCCACTTGAAACACCAAGCATTTCTGCGGCAATAAGTGTTTGCCAACCTATAGACCAAAGTATTCTGAAACATCCTATAAGTCCGGGTGTACTAAGAGGGAGAATGATTAATACGAAATGTTTAAATCCATTTGAACCGGCACATTTAGCTTCAGCTAAGATGTCTTTGTTTGTTTTATCATAAGTATTTTTACATAATAACATTGCTGAGGTACTCATACTGATTAATAAAGTATAAAATACAGCTGTTTCGCCAATTCCTGAAAGCATAATTATAAGTGGAAGCCAAGCAAATGGAGAGATATTTTTTAAAAATCTACAAGCAGAATTAACAAAATTTATCAGCATATTTGAAAATACTTTAATTATGATTGGGAATAAGTGATTTTGGCTTTTTTTATCATTTTTATGCAATGCTATTTGATTGATATATAAGAAATATCCAAATATGATACCTAATAGCATAGATATTGATAAAGTACTTAAAACTCTC
Organism: Candidatus Cloacimonadota bacterium; assembly: GCA_023230175.1. GTDB lineage: Bacteria > Cloacimonadota > Cloacimonadia > Cloacimonadales > WRIO01 > JALNXV01. The sequence goes on along the minus strand of JALNXV010000327.1, from coordinate 1,593 downwards.
AAAAAAGATATTTTAATGTCTGTAAATAAAAGCTCATTCATAGTAAATATTTTCAGGTATGTTGCTAATGTATCCTAAATCTAAGAAAATATTAATCATTTTAAGTTCGAATTCTTTGTCAATATCTCTCATTTCTAATGAATATTTCGTATGTTGTAAAGCATTTTTCATTTGTTCTTGTGAAAAGTTAAATTTCTTTACTCCATATTGTAGAAAGTCATAATTATTAGTTTTAATAAATTCAAAAGTATAATGGAATTTTTCAATTAAATCTTCAATGTTATTGTTAGTTAAAAAGATTTCTGTTGATGCTAAATTGCAACAAGTATGTTCCGGATAAAATTCACTGAACCATTTAATTATATGAAACTCATCAGATAATTTTTGCACTAATGGCTCATATAAGGAGATAGCCTGAATTTGATTTTGTCTTAAAGCTTCTATCATCTCATTAGGTGTTCTAAATGCAACAATTTCAAAGTTTAAATTAGTTTTTTTAGCTAAATCGATAACTAATACTTCTAAACTTGATGCTCGCAAAACTCCAACTTTTTTATTATTTAGTTGACTGAGTTGTGTTATATTTTTGGCAGTCATTAAGGCATCAGTTTCACGTTCAAAAGATGAAACTGTCATTATTTTATAGCCTTTGCTTTTTGCAGTCCAAATATAAGTAAAAGGCAGAATTGCTAAATCAATTTGATTATGAATCAATGCCTCTGAAAGCTCCCATCCTGTATTAAATCGGATTAGTTTAATGTTGTTAATATTTAAAATGTTTTTATCGATAGCATAGCTTAGAGGTAGGTGGTTGATTGAAGACGAGATGATCCCAAAACGTATTTTTCGGTGTTTTGTAGTGCAAGAGAAAACTAAAGAAATTAAAATTGCGAGTAGAAATATTTTTTTCATACTGAACCTTTTCCATCTGTAGTTTCAGTATTTAAGCCCTAACTACAGAATTTTAAAAAATCATTTAGTCAGGGTTGCTTATCAAGCATATTTCTTAACTATATGTCAAAAATATGGTTGTATGTAGTTATGTCAATTTGTTTTTATTGATAAGTATAAAAAGACGTTTAATGATAAAGTTTTGCGAGCATCTTTGTTTTATTAAATGCTCCTTAAATAAAAGAATATCAATCAATAAGCTTCATACAAGCCGAAAGTTTGAAGGAAAAGTTTGATATTATTTAACAGCTATATAGGATAGAATAATAATACTTTGAAAATGATTAAGTATTCAAATAACTTCTTGACAAAAAAAGGGGGTTAATGTATTACTGAATAATAAAATTTGAAAGAAGTAATATGATTAATAAATTGATGTCATTAAATATTTTAAGAGGATTTAAGTATAAAAATTATCGCTATTATTTTTTAGGTCAAGGTGTATCTTTAGTTGGAACTTGGATGCAAAGAACAGCTTTAAGTTGGTATATATACACATTGACTAATTCTGTATTTTGGTTAGGATTATTGGGATTTATCTCTCAGATTCCATCATTTTTTATTACTCCTTTTGGTGGATATATAGCAGACAAATTTCCAAGAATAAAAGTTTTAAGGTTGTCTCAATCTTTGGCAATGTGC
>JALNXV010000326.1 GCA_023230175.1 Candidatus Cloacimonadota bacterium | reverse complement strand
TTCTTGAGTAACTTGTAAAATTAGTAATTCCATACTATCTGCAACAGAACAAACACAAACAGAGAATAATCGCGGTTTTTTGCTTTTTGGATTTTTTTGTTTAATTATTTCGATTACTGATTCAATATTAAAAGAAAAACCGACCGCTGCAAGGGGTAATTGAGTAGTGTATTTTGCCAGTTGATTATATCTTCCACCGGTTGCAATTATTTTTTGATTTTGTTTAATAGAATTATTGGTTTGGTTTTGTGAATTAATATTGGTTGTTAAATTAAAAACTAATCGGCTATAATAATTAAAATTTAGTGATAGATTAGGATTAACTGTGAAATTAGTGCCGATATTTGATAAAAGTTTCTTAATTTTTGTAAAGTTTTCTAAACAATCATTGCATAAATAATCTAAATTAATAGGTGCCATATTTGATATTTGTTTGCAAGACTGGTTAAGGCAGTTTAATATAACAAGAGGTTCTTGGTCGAGATGTTTTTTACAATGGTCACAAACTTCATTTCTATTTAAATGAATGAATTGTTTAAGAGCATTTAGGTATTTAGGGCGACATTTTTCACAACCAAAGCTATTGATTTCCAAGAATAAGTCATTAATACCTAATTCTTTAAATATAGTTTTTGCTAATTGAACAATTTCAATATCTGAAATAACGTTATCAGAACCAAGAATTTCTGCTCCTATTTGATGATATTGTAGATAATTATCATTGTTTTTTACAAACATTGGTCCGGTATAAAATATTTTTTGAGATTTTGTAATAGCATTTTGTGCAAGCTCTGAATTTAATACTGCGAGAGTACCTTCCGGTCTTAATCCATATTCATCTAAATCTTTGATGTGTAATATTTTATTTTGAATGTTTTTATCATCCAATTCTTGCGAAAAATCAAAGTATTTTTTATATAAGCTGTTTAATTGTAGAATTGAAGGTCTAAATTCTTTAAAGTTATAAAGATTCATAATTCTTTTAATTGAGTTTTCGATAAAATACCAAGTTTCAATTTCTTCGGGCATAATATTATTTATTAGATTATTGTTCATATTGTTTAATCTTTCTGTAATGATGGAGTTGGAGATTTTTTAATAAACTTAAAATAGCTAATTGAAACAAATATAAAGAAATGAAAGCCTAAGATATCAGAAAGAACATCAAACCAACAAAATTCACGACCCGGTATTAGTCTTTGGTGTAACTCATCAAAGATTGCAATAAGAAATGATAAGAAGAAGATTTCTAAATAAATGTCTTTTCTATATGAATTATTTGCCGGATAATTAGGGTTGTGATTTTTAATTACTGAAATTCTAAATTTATAATATAGGAATGCAAAAACAAAATATTGACCAAAATGTGCTAATTTATCGGGTGATATAAGCGGAGATGGAACTGGTACAGATAATTTTGGTATAGATGATACAGTTAGGACAAGTATTGAATAAAAGATAAATATGATAGTATTCCAATGATTTTTCATATTAATCTTCAATCTTTTGAATAGTCCAATTTACGTTAAAAGGTGACATTAAATATTGTGCTTTAACCGGTATTTTTTTTTCATCATTTGTAAACCAGAAATATAGTAAATTATCTTCATTTACAAGGTTATTAGTTAAAATATCACTTTTTAATTTTTGAGTATTTAAATGATATTTGTCAGGATTAAGTTTTTTAAATCTTATCTTAATTTTATTAACGTCTAATTTGCCTATTGCAGTATTAATAATTTCTTGATTAACAAATTCAGATTGAATATCCCATAATATACCTGCTGCATCTATATGGAAATTATTGCTTAAGTTATTGTTTCTTAGATAGTATAGAGCTGAAAAAAAATCTCTTGTAGTTTCAGTAATCGGGTATTTAAGATATATATCTGAAGCACTACAATAATATTCTGAATTCAAATTTTGATGGTTATATACAATAACTGAGTTTTCAAGGAATTTTTTTTGGTTAATAGCTTTTGTATATTCAATTGGTCTGAATGTACCGTCGCATTTAATATAATATCTATTGTCAAAAGATATTGAGAAAAAATTTGCTAATTTTCCTGATTTAGCTTTAATTTGAATTTCATTATTTGTTTTTTCAAATTCTACTTTAGCTACACTTATACCTACATATTCAATATCAAAATATAATTTTTCTGAATATAAATTTAGAATTACAAGTAATAAAAGAGTAGTAATTAGGATTTTATTAATATGATTATTTGTCATTGTTTAATAGTCTCAGTTTGACAAAGTTAATTCTTTGTTTTTTTATTTGAGTTATAGTGAATTCTACTAGGTCATTAAAGGTATATCTTTCATTTTTTTTAGGAATGTGATTTAACTCAGCATACAAAAACTCAGCAAGATTATCAAATTCTTCTGAAATATCTAAATCAAATTCTCTATTAAGTTCAGATATTTGAATCATACCTGATATTAAGAAGTTTTCAGCATTGAGTTTTGTGATCAGTGGTTGTTCTTCATCATATTCGTCCATAATCTCACCCACTAATTGCTCTAAAATGTCTTCTAAAGTTACTAGTCCGGATGTACCACCGTATTCATCAACAACGATTGCTATTTGTATTTTTTTTATTTGAAAATGATTCAAAAGGGTTTGTATTTTCATATTTTCCGGGATGAAAAATACCTTTCTTTGTAAATCATGAATAGTTGTTTTTTCAGGATGAAGTATTAAATCCTTGGCATAAATAATTCCAATAATCTCATCAATAGATTTTTTATATACGGGAATTCTTGAATACCCGGAGTCAACGATTGTTTTTTTTATATGTGAGAGTTCGCAAGAGGATTCTACTCCCATAATATCTACTCTTGGGACCATTATTTCTTTGACTTCCGTTGAAGAAAATCTGAATATACTGTCAATGATTCTTTTTTCGCTTTCTTCTAAAGGATGATTGTTTGAATCAGATTTTACTATATTTCTAATATCTTCATGACTTAATGAAGAATTAAGCCCTTGAATACCGCTTTTTTTCTTAGAAATCTTATTTGTGAATATTTCTAAAATCAGTATAATGGGATATAGTAAAAATTTAAAAATTATTAATATTATTGAAGTAATACTTGCAATTTTAATCGGCATAGTAAAGGCAATTAACTTAGGTAAAATTTCTCCAAATATAAGTATTAAAACTGTCATAATAATGATAACTATACTGATAGTTAAAGATTTTTGTGTAACCGTATAGGTCTTTGATAACATTATCGCATAGTATGTCGCTAATGAAGATGCCAAAATATTAATCAAAGTATTACCTAATAGGATTGTAATTAATAATTGCTTGGGCTTTTTTAAGAGCCTTAAAATGTTTTTTGATTGAGTTGATTTTTCTTTTTCTAATTTTTTAATGTGAATCTTAGTTAATGAAAAAAAAGCTACTTCTGAGCCTGAAAATAAAGCAGAGAATACAAGTAATATTCCTATTACATACGTTAACGAGTTAATATCATCCACGATTTTTTAAATACTCCTCTAATTTTATATTATATTTTGTTTCGTATAATTGCATACGAAGTTGTTCTTTTTTATTTAAGTGGTCCATTCCTGCTAAGTGTAAAAGTCCATGTATAAAGAGTTCATAAACTTCTTTTTGGATAGTTTTATTACCTTTTTGTTTATCAGCAGTATTTATGTCAATAATAATATCACCCTTGAATGGAATATTTGGAATTTCGTAAGGAAAACTTAAAACATCTGTTTTAGAATTTTTCCCTCTATATACATTGTTTAGATTTTTTATCTCGTCATCTGAACTTAACTTGAGACAACATTCTGCATTGTCTTGAAAAACAAATTCTTGTTTCATCCATAAGAAAATTTGTTCAAATATATTGCGGTCAAAAGTAATATCTGATTGATTAATGATATCTATTTTATTCATTTTTATTGTCCGGATATTCAATTCTTTTTCTGTGAATACTGTTAAGTATAGGTAACATTGTTAATTTTATAATGTGTAATTCCTTAATTGTGATAGGTGCATTAATAAGTTGATTTTCAGCTATTAAATAATTGATACTGTCATTAATTATCTTTTCAATTAACTCATTGTTAGGGGATTTTAAAGATTTAGTAGTGGATTCTACAATATCAGCAATCATAACAACTACAGATTCTTTAGTTTGAGGTTTTGGTCCATAATAGCTGAAGTCTTTTTCGTTAAATGGGAGGTTACTCTCTTTTGCCTTATGTAAGAAATATCTAATTACACTATCTCCGTGATGCTCTTTTATGA
>JALNXV010000511.1 GCA_023230175.1 Candidatus Cloacimonadota bacterium | reverse complement strand
ATTACTTGTGCTTTTTGGAGGATTATCCGGTGCCTGATTACAGCATAAAAGATGTTGCTAGAATTGCTGGTGTATCAATCTCAACAGTCTCAAATGTATTGAACAAGACCAGAAGTGTTAGCCAGAAGACTATCGAGAAAGTCGAGAAGGTTGCTAACGAACTGAATTACCAGGTTGATCCGATTGCACGAAGCCTCAAGGATAGCAGAACAGGGCAGATAGGTGTCATTGTTGAGGATATCTGCGGCGTTTTCTATCCATATATCATCAAAGGGATAAATTCTGTTGCCATTGAAAAGGGCTACAATCTTATTATTTCCGATGCCCAGGGAATGAATGGCAGCGAGTCTGCCGTCGAGAGCGAAAGGGAAATCTTCAATAAGTTCTTCAATGCCAGGGTCGATGGAATCATTTTTGTTACAGCTGCCAAGATTGATGCGCTTGATGATTATTTTGCAAAAGTCAAGGAACGTGCCAATAGGAAAAAGTATACTCCTCTTGTAAGCATAGAAAGGGATTTGACTTCTGTTGGAATTGATTCTGTTTATTATGATTCCCTTGGAAATGCCAAGATTGCCGTTCAGCACTTGATAGATTGCGGGTGCAAGCATATAGCTCATATTTCCGGTCCATCTTCGATGCATGTTGCTCAGCAGCGTGTTGTTGGCTATCTCTCATGCATGGAACAGAACCAGATGAGCGTCAATATGCAGACAATGATCTCCTACGGGGATTATTCTCATCAAAGCGGATACAAAGCAATGATGGAATTGCTTGAAAAGTTTCCACAGATGGATGGCGTGTTCTGCGGAAACGATCAGATGGCCATTGGTGCTCTTAAAGCTCTCAAGCTTATGGGAAAACGCGTTCCAGAGGATGTAAAGGTGATAGGATATGATGATTCATTCGTTGCAACCATTGCAGAGCCTTCAATCTCAACCATCCATGTTCCAAAAGTTAGTGCAGGTGTAAAAGCTGCAAAGCTTCTTTTTTCTCTCATGGGAAGAAAGAAGGATGATCCACCCAGAGAACCTGTTGGATACAAGATGGATGGACGCCTAATAGTCCGTAATTCAACTGTTCTTGGCAATGATGAAGAAGATTGGCTTCTTTCTGAGTGGTGATTGGACTATTCTTGCGCAATTGAGCATTAATGCATAAAGCATCTTGCAAGAATTGTTATTAGTTGATGCTATTTTTTCTCTCTATGCTGGATTGACTATATCCGATTGAATGTTTCCTGTTGGCTTTGTATCCAGGTAGTTCAGAAGATTTTCATCTATTGGTGTGCTCATGTGGAAGTTGAATTTGACTATATCCAATTGCTTGCCTTTGTCTTCAATCTTGCTGTTCTCGGCACTGATAGTATTCAGATCTCCCAGATAATAGAAGTCGGTTCCTTCACCATCGCTCTTCTTAACAAACAGCGGAGTCCTAGTTTTGGAAGTTGCTTGATTGATCAGACCTTGCAGCTCTTCTGAAGAAGTTGTTCTCTTGTTTCGGGAGAACCATTCAAAAGTTTCTTCATTGATGAATCTGTCTTGATAGTTTGTGCTTCCGCTGATGTTCTCTGTGTCTTTGTCATAGGTTATGAAAATAGGGCAGGTGTTTGTATCATAATCCATCTTGTAACCATAGATTGTAGATTCTTCGTTGTTCTTCCAGTTCAGCAAGCGGCATGCATCCTTCCTGGAATACTTGCTGTTTACAACAAGGTTGCCTGCTTGCGTTTTGCCTTTTGATCTAAGAAACTGCTTCTTGTACTCTGCCAGACCAACTGAAAGAATGTCTTCCAGTTCTGATTTGTAGCATTGGTTTTCAAGAAGAGCCTTGAAATCATCCGTTGGAGACAAGCCATTATTGCCAAGTTTGACGTATGAGATGTTTCCGAAAGCAGCCTTCTCGGCAACCTTCAGAAAGCCGTTCTGCAGAATTGATATAGCAGAGCTCCAACTTCGCATATCAAGGATGCAGTTCGAGTTTTTCTGAGCTTCGGATTTGATGGAATCCAGTGAATGATTTCCATTGATGCAAGCTTTGATCAAGTACAGCTCTTGTGGCCTCAGCCCTCTTGGAAGGAGCTGAGTGAAGAATCTTAAAGACTGAAGATGCTTTTCTGTGATTCCTAATTCACTTGGCTCTGTTTTTTCCTTCTTGCAGCGGAACTCAAGATAGGATTTTACCTGATTGGTTGGAGGACAGAAACGAAGAGGTGAAATTGCATCCATTGCTTCAAAGTCCATAAGTTTCGGAGTGCGGCCAAGTTTCGCCTGCATATTCTGATACTGTTCATAAAGGAACTTCAGCTGGGAGAAACTGGTCTCGTTGATTGCCTTGTAAATCTGATCCTTTGAAATCCGGTCGAAATCCACTGTTGAATTGCCGAATATGCCTTGGCTGCCGCCAGAGACGATCTTACGAAGGTTGTCTTTGTTGTAGGAGTTGTCCCCGAACAGAGCCACAGGGATGAGAAAGTTGTTCTGATAGTTTCCGATGAAATCGATTACTGTAAGGAAGTCCTTTCCTTGGAGCTTTCTCAAGCCACGGCCTAGCTGCTGAACGAAGATTATTGCTGACTG
>JALNXV010000325.1 GCA_023230175.1 Candidatus Cloacimonadota bacterium | reverse complement strand
CAAGGATATCCTCTTCGGTCTCACCGGTACTGGCTACTTTGACCTATCCGCCTACAAGAATTACAACGACGGCACCATGGTAGACTCCATCCCAACCGATGATGACCTATCCCAGGCTTTTGCCCAGCTTCCAAAAGTCCAACAGTAACCATGGGCCCCTATGGAGCGGACCGAGCGGTAGGTCACTATGGAGCTGACTGAGCGGTTGGCTCCATATGGAATAGACCAAACTTTATGATTGAATTGAAGATTAAACTAACGACCTTGCTTAGGACCTATTTCAACTAGTCTGTCATGAATAGCCATCAGGTTTTCGGGGGGAGTAGACTTTGGAACTTCACAGCCAGAAGAAACTATTGAGTCGGCATTGCCATGTTCAACACAGAAGTCAACCCATCCTTTGATTTCCGAAGGATTGCCGCGGAGAATCACACCAGCTGGTTCAATATGGCCGCAGATGCTGCAGCGGCCTTTTGCCAGAACCATTGCATTATCGAAATCAACCATGTAGTCGATATCGACAATTTTTGCACCGGTATCAATGACAGCAGGAAGGATGTGATTGATATCTCCGCAGATGTGAAGCTTACAGATAGCACCTGCATCCTGGATTGCCTTCACTATTCGTTCTTCCCGCTTCTGAATCAGATTGCAGTACATGTCATTGCTTATCAGCGATGCCGCAGCATCTCCCATTCCGATTATATCGGCTCCGCTTTCTACTTGTGCAAGTGCAACGGAAATCTGTTGATCAGTAATGAATTCAAGGCATGCGTTGATTTCGTCTTCTGAATCATAAAGCATCATCATCCCTTCGCTGATTGTTGCAAGATCGCAGAATTCAGCAAAAGGTCCCTCAACCCAGCCGAGAATAGGGTATTCTTCTCCGTTTTCCTTTCTAAAAAGCTCGATTGCTTTGATTCGGTCAAGAATCCTGGTTGATTGGAAAGGATCCCAATGCTTGAGCTTTGTGTTCCAGTCGTCCAGATCCGAGAAAGTTGCACCATCGCATGCAGGAAGATTGTCGTCAACAAAACGAACAGGCCCGCCATAGTCATATGTCTCTCTGAATGGATCGCTCATTGATGAAAGAATATCTAGACCGAAATCCTTTGCTGTCAAAGTCTGTGCCTTTACCAAGGCCCGGTAATCAGAACAGAAAACATCGTAAGGAATGCCTGCATGATAAGCTGCAAACAGCATCACAATGCTGAAGTTGGGAATAATATCTACAGACCCGCCCTTAAGACGGCTATAGACTCTTTCTTTGGGTGTCATCAGCGTACCTCCGCTTGTAAACAAGCAATGACAGAACAGCGCCTGCAAGAAGCAGAATGCTAGAACTCATGAGTGAAATCCTGAAACTGATCAGATTGGAAAGCCGCGTCACCAGATATGGGAAAACCATCCTTCCTGCTGTAAGACTCAGAATATAGAATACAGATGTGATTCTTCCAGATCCTGGATACCAGGAGTTAACATCTACGATGAAGAAGGGAATCACTGAACCGCTTGCGAATCCGCAAAGCGCAATCATTGCAAAAGTGAATGGAATACTGCTTGTCAGAAGAGCCAGGATCATTGATGCAAAGCTGACTGAAAGACCGATTATTGTAACTTTGAGGGGTTTGATTCCCTTTCCAAGGATGAACGAACCCAAAAGCCTGCATGCTGCGATTCCTACCCAGAAGCATGTGCTTGCTGTGGCGACGAATACGGGTTTAGCCAGAAGAACATTTTCCATGTATAGAGGGAACCAGCTTGCGCAGATCTGCTGGCTTGAACCATAGCAAAGAATTACAAGGCAATACATTATGAATGATGGATCATGGACCAGCGTCGCAAGACTTGCGCTTTCACTTGGTTCAGGCTCGCATGAAACAGAACTGGCGTGATGTTTCCCAGACAAGCTTGAAATAAGGAGAACCGCCATGAGAGCGCCGATGATTGCATATGCCAGATGCCATTTTTCAGCACTCTTGAATGGCAGGACAAGATAGCCGCAGACCAAAGCACCGAAGCTGTATGTAAAATGGAGAAGCGGGATCAGATGCTCCTTGCGTTGCGGATAATTGTCTGCAATGTATGAATTCGAGCCGCTGTCGACATAAAACCCGCCTATTCCAAGCGCAACGAAGGCAAAAAGCGCTGCAGTTTTGCTTGGAATGACGAACAGAAGCAAGAAGCCAGCAATCTGAGCTGCCATTCCAAAGCGCAGAAGTCCGCTGGACTTGAGCTTTCTGATCAGCATCGGGCTCATGGCAAGAGAGATTGCAGCTCCAACTTGGTAAATAGTAAGAAAGAGCCCTGCATCTGCCGTGCCCATACCGAACGATGACATGATATCGCTGGCTATGACGCCGTAGATATTGTATCCGCACGAAAGCACGAAGAAAATCACGAGGACGATTGCAGGACTCATATCAGTTAACTAACCAAAAAGGTAGCTGTTCAGAAGATTGTTAAGCATCTCCTGTTTGCCGCTTGTCTGATGAATGACCGCTGTTTTTCCAAACGCAGCAAGATCTTCCATTGACATCTTGTCCTCTTCGAATTTCTTGCCCATTCCATTGTCGAAAGATGAGTATCTTTGCTTGATGAAATCATCAATGGCACCGTCTTTCTTCATTTTTGAAGCGACTTCGAGACCGAGTGCGAAGCTGTCCATTCCGCCGATGTGAGATATGAAGAGGTCTTCCATGTCAGTTGAATTTCTTCTGCGCTTGGCATCGAAATTCAGACCGCCGGAATGAAGTCCGCCATTTGCAAGAATCACCCTCATCGCCTGGGTCGTTTCATAGACGTTCGATGGGAATTCATCGGTATCCCAGCCGTTCTGGGCATCGCCCTGGTTGGCGTCGACTGACCCAAGCATGCCATTGTCTGCACAGACCTGAAGGTCATGGCTGAATGTATGGCCGGCAAGTGTGGCATGGTTTGCCTCGATATTGCATTTGAAGTCTTTTTCAAGGCCATTGGCCTTGATGAATCCGATAGCCGTGGAAGCATCGTAGTCATACTGGTGCTTTGACGGTTCCATTGGCTTGGGCTCAATCAGGAATACGCCATTGAATCCTATCTTGCGTCCATAGTCGCGAGCCATGCGCATGAATGTTCCCATGTGTTCGATTTCGCGTTTCATGTCGGTGTTGAGCAGGGTCATGTATCCCTCTCTGCCGCCCCAGAATACATAGTTCTCTCCGCCAAGCTCGACGTTGACATCAAGGCTTGTTTTCACTTGAAGAGCGGCCCTGGCTACAACATTGAAATCAGGGTTTGTTGCAGCTCCGTTCATGTACCTTGGATGAGAGAACATGTTAGAAGTGTTCCATAGAAGCTTGACTCCAGTACTGTCCATCCGCTCTTTCAGAACTTTTGCGATTCTGTGGTAATTCTCTTCATACTTGGCTGGATCATCACTGTCAGCAATGACATCGACATCATGGAAGCAGAAGAAAGGAGCTCCGATTTTTGTGATGAATTCAAATGCTGCATCTGCTTTCTTTACGGCAGCACTGTAAGCATCCGCTGCATCGTTCCAAGGAAATGTCATGGTCGGCTTGCCGAACATATCTGTTCCATCAGCGCAGAAACTGTGCCAGTAAGCAATGGCGAATCTCAGGTGCTCGCGCATCGTCTTTCCATCGATTACCTTTTTTGGATCATAAAACTTGAAAGCAAGCGGATTCTTGCTATTCGGCCCTTCATATTCTATCTTTCCGATTCCCTTGAAATATTCACTCATTGCAGTAACTCCTTGCTCATCACCTGAAGCGATTGTCTGAAAAAGCATATCTTGCTTTTTCGAACCATGACTTCAAAACAGACTTCCACCTCCGTTTGGCGGAGATGGAAGAGAGCTCTTTTTTTAATAAACAGAATCAGCTTCGTAGAAGTTTGCGACATTTGACTTGTCGATGATTTCTGATGGGATGATTACCTGCTCTGACTTTGCTGCAGTATTGAAAGCATTGCTGCGCTTTCCTTCTGCAACATCGAGGCAGAGCTGGATTGCATTGTAAATCATCTTCGGCGGATAGGTTGCAGAAGCTTTTACAATAGGATCATTGTTCATGATCATCTGAAGGACCGGCTTCGATCCTGCGCCGCCCATTGCGAGCTTGATGTCAGTTCTTCCGCTTTCCTTGATTGCCTGGAGAACGCCTGTGAGAACGTCATCATCCTGGCAGAATACAGCATCGATCTCTGGGAACATCTGGATGAAGTTTTCCATGATTTCGAGTCCCTTCTGGGTTGACCAGTCGGCGAATTCATACTTTCTTC